>NZ_JAJNKD010000021.1:0-139121 GCF_021043325.1 Ideonella azotifigens | reverse complement strand
CCGGCCAGCATTCGGGCATGGTCGCCAGCGAAGCAACGGCCTGATTCAACTGCCTGATTCAAATACCTCTTCAATTCGCCAGATTGCCTCGTACCGAGTTCCAGCATGTCTCGGGCTGACTGAATCGCTTTTCAGTGCCTCGAACTGACGGCCAATTACCCCCTTGGGAGCTACCTTGTTCAACCAAATGAAGATTTCAACCCGCCTGGCACTGGGCTTCTGCACGGTGGTGGCCTTGATGCTGGTCCTGTCGTTGACCGCCATCGTGAAGATGGGCGGCATGCAGGATCTCACCACCCAGATCACGAACGACCGCTATCCCAAAGTGATGCTGGTCAACGACTCGATCAAGAACACGCTGGACAACGGCCGGCTGCTGCGCAACATGCTGCTGAGCAGCGATGACACGGAGATGGCCACCTACAAGAAGGCGGTCGGCGTCAACACCGACGAAATCAAGACCTCGCTCAGCAAGCTCGACGGCATGATCAACACCCCGAAGGGACGCCAGCTGTTCGACGCGATCCGGGTCAAGAGTGACGCGCTCGGAGAGCACTACAGCAAGCTCTATGAACTGATGAGCACCGACCGCAAGGCCGCGGTCACCTACCTCAAAAGCAGCTTCGGCCCCGCCAATACCGCGTATTGGGAAGCCCTGGAGGCCATGGGCGCGTTCCAGTCCTCGCTGATGGAGGACGCCGTCAAGGCATCCGCCGCAACCTACGACAGCACCCGCACGACCGTCATCGGCCTGTCCGCCCTCGCCATGGCGCTTGCCGCCGTGATCGCGACACTCATCGTGCGCAACCTGAGCAAGGTTCTGGGCGGCGAGCCGGCCTATGTGGCCGAGATTGCCAGCAAGGTCGCGGCAGGAGATCTGACGATGGACGTGGTGACGCGGCCGAATGACGGTGGCAGTGCGGTGCTCGCGATCAAGAGCATGGTGGACAAGCTCAAGCAGGTTGTCGACAGCCAGCGCCGCATGGTCGAGGCGGCCAACCGGGGTAGTTTTGAAGAACGCATGAGCCTGGATGGACTTCAAGGCTTTCAGAAGGACATCGCGCTGGGCCTGAACAGCTTGATGAGCACCACCGGCAGCAGCATCGACGACGTCGTCCGCGTGATGGCCGCGATTGCCAAGGGTGACTTGAGCCAAAACATCGACAAGGACTACGACGGCGCCTATGGCCGCATGAAGTCTTACGTCAACGACATGGCGAGCACCACAAGCGGCAGCATCGATGACGTGTCGCGGGTGATGCGCGCGATGGCCAACGGCGATCTGACCCAGCAGATCGAGGCCGAGTACCCCGGTGTCTACGCCGAGCTGACGCGCTATGTGAATGCCACCGTGGTCAAGATGGCCGAGGTGGTGGCAGAAGTCAATGCCAGCGCAGAGTCGCTGGCCGGTGCTTCGGAAGAGGTGAGCGCCACCGCGCAGTCGCTGTCGCAAGCCGCCAGCGAGCAGGCCGCCGGTGTCGAGGAAACCAGCGCCTCGATGGAGCAGATGACGGCTTCCATCTCGCAGAACACCGAAAACGCCAAGGTCACCGACGGCATGGCCTCCAAGGCCGCGACCGAAGCGGCCGAAGGCGGCGAAGCGGTCAAGGCCACGGTGGCGGCGATGAAGCAGATCGCGCAGAAGATCGTGATCATCGACGACATCGCCTACCAGACCAACCTGCTGGCGCTGAACGCGGCCATTGAAGCGGCCCGCGCCGGCGAGCATGGCAAGGGCTTCGCGGTGGTTGCAGCCGAAGTGCGCAAGCTTGCGGAGCGCAGCCAGATCGCGGCGCAGGAGATTGGCACCGTGGCGTCTTCCAGCGTCGAGCTGGCCGAGCGCGCCGGCAGCTTGCTGAGCCAGATCGTGCCCAACATCCGCCGCACCTCGGACCTGGTGCAGGAGATCACCGCCGCATCGGAAGAGCAGTCTTCCGGCGTGGGCCAGATCAACGGCGCCGTGACCCAGCTCAGCCAGACCACGCAGCAGAACGCTTCCAGCTCCGAAGAGCTGGCTGCCACGGCAGAAGAAATGAGCAGCCAGGCCGAGCAGCTGCAGCAGACCATGGCCTTCTTCAAGCTGAGCGGCGGCGGCCAGCGCCGCCTGCCTCCAGCCCCGATTCGCCCGAGTGGCAAGCCAGCAGCGCGCAGCAGCGGCCGTGCAGCCCAGGCCAGTGGTGTGCGACCGCCAGTTGCACGCCCGGTCGCCTTGGCCACAGCCGACAGCATCGACGAATCGCAGTTCGCCCGCTTTTGAGTGATCAGCAGCCCTCAAGCCCACAGGACATCCCCATGAGCGCACTGGTTCCCCACACCTCTTCCGCCGCCCTCGCCGCGCCCGCATCCTCAACTGCCGAGCCTGGCCAGTACCTGACCTTCATGCTGGCCGGCGAGGTCTTCGCGATCGGCATCCTGGCGATCAAGGAGATCATCGAGTACCACAGCCTGACCGAGGTCCCGATGATGCCGGCCTGCGTGCGCGGCGTGATCAACCTGCGCGGCGCGGTGGTGCCGGTGATGGACCCGCTGGCGCGCTTCGGCCGCAAGTCCAGCGATGTCACCAAGCGCACCTGCATCGTCATCGTCGAGACCGAGGTCGACAACGATGGCCGGCTGGAACGCCAGGTCATCGGCGTGGTGGTCGACGCGGTCAACGAAGTGCTGGAAATCGCATCGAGCGACATCGAGCCGGCACCGGCCTTCGGCGCCCGCATCCGCAGCGAGTTCATCCAGGGCGTGGGCAAGGTCAAGGGCAAGTTCGTGATCCTGCTGGACGTGAACCATGTGCTCACGATTGACGGGGTCGGCGAGACCGCGGCGGTCGCCCCCGCTGAGCTCGCCATCGCGAACTGAACACCTCACCTGAGCTTTGGCTGGTGAGCTTGACCGGAAGACCCTGAAGCAGTCCCCGCTACACGCGGCTTGTATTCGTCCACCTGAAAGATACCCGTGCCAAATCAAAAAAGCATTGCCATTCGACTGGCCGGCAGCTTTGCAGCCGTCATCGTCTCGTTGCTGGGAACCAGCCTCTGGCTGAGTGCCCACGCCTCGGCCGTCTCCGAGTCCGGCAGCCTGCTCGCCGTCGTGGCAGCACTGTGTGGCGTATTGGGATTCTGGGTGATACGCAGCGTGACGGTGCCGCTGGGGCTGGCGGTAAGCGCCGCTGAGCAGATCAGCCTGGGGCATCTCGACGTCACCGTGCCCAGCGGCCCGGCCGATGAAACCGGCCGCCTGTTGCAAGCACTGGGCACCACCGTGCACGGGCTCAAGCGCATGAATGGCGAACTCACCCGCATGTCCGCCGAACACGACGCCGGGGACATCGATGTGGTGATCGACACCGAGGCCCTGGTGGGCGATTTCCAAAGCATGGGCCAGGGTGTGAACCGGATGGTGGCGGGTCACATTGCAGTGAAGAAGAAGGCCATGGCCTGCATCGCTGAGTTTGGCCGCGGCAACTTCGAAGCCCCGCTGGACAAGTTCCCGGGCAAGAAGGCCTTCATCAACGAGACCATCGAGCAGGTGCGCAGCAACCTCAAGGGCCTGATCTCGGAACTCAACCGCATGTCGCGCGAACATGATGCGGGCGACATCGACGTGATCATCGAAGCGGCGCGCTTCGACGGTGAGTTCCGCACCATGGCGCAAGGCATCAACCAGATGGTTGGCGGCCACATCGCGGTGAAGAAGAAAGCCATGGCCTGCATTGCAGAATTTGGCCGCGGCAACTTCGAAGCGCCGCTGGACAAGTTCCCAGGCAAGAAGGCCTTCATCAACGACACCATCGAGCAGGTGCGCCTGAACCTGAAGGCGCTGATTCGGGACACCGAAATCCTGGTCACCGCCGCCAACGCTGGGCGCCTCGAAGTGCGCGCAGACACTGACCTGCACCAAGGTGATTTCCGCAAGATCGTGGATGGCATCAACCGCACCCTGGATGCGGTGATCGAGCCCCTGAACGAGGCGAAGCGAGTGCTGCAGGCCATGGAAGGGGGCGACCTGACCCAGGTGGCCAAGGCCGACTACCAAGGGCAGCTCAAGGACTTGTGCGACTGTGTGAACAGCACGGTGGCCAAGCTCTCGCAGGTGGTGACCGAGGTCAACAGCGGTACCGATGCCTTGTCCAGCGCTTCCGAAGAGGTCAGCGCCACTGCGCAGGCCCTGTCGCAGGCGGCCAGCGAACAGGCTGCAGGCGTCGAAGAGACCAGCGCCTCGATGGAGCAGATGACGGCCTCCATCTCGCAGAACACCGAAAACGCCAAGGTCACCGATGGCATGGCCACCAAGGCTGCTGCAGAAGCCGCCGAAGGTGGCGAAGCCGTGAAGGCCACGGTGGCGGCGATGAAGCAGATCGCACAGAAGATCGTGATCATCGACGATATCGCCTACCAGACCAACCTGCTGGCGCTGAACGCGGCCATCGAGGCCGCACGTGCCGGCGAACACGGCAAGGGCTTTGCGGTCGTGGCCGCCGAGGTGCGCAAGCTGGCCGAACGCAGCCAGATCGCAGCGCAGGAGATCGGCACCGTGGCCTCTTCCAGCGTGGAGCTGGCCGAGCGGGCCGGCCAGTTGCTGAACCAGATCGTGCCGAACATCCGCAAGACTTCGGACCTGGTGCAGGAGATCACCGCCGCCTCGGAGGAGCAGTCTTCCGGCGTGGGCCAGATCAACAGCGCCGTGACCCAGCTCAGCCAGACCACGCAGCAGAACGCCTCCAGCTCCGAAGAGCTGGCCGCCACGGCAGAAGAAATGAGCAGCCAGGCCGAGCAGCTGCAGCAGACCATGGCCTTCTTCAAGCTGGCCAATGTGCAGCACCTTGCCCGCGCACCACAGCCGAGCCTGGTCGTCCGTGGTGGCCGCGGCCATGCCCCGCAGGCGTCACGCCGCCAGACCCGCAGCAACTCGCTGGTTTCCAAGAGCGGTGCCGTGACCCTTGGCGGACAGAGCAGCGCGCTCGGCTCGGCCGAAACCCTGGACGAGTCGCAGTTCGCCCGCTTCTGATCCCATGGTCATTTGAGTTGGGAATCAGGCACTGCGCCTGGCGGGAAAAGTGGGAAAAGTATTCGCCGGTGGTCGTGGACAGCGTTTCCAAAAAGCCGTCCGGGGGTGCTGGAAACTGAAATGGCCGCTTGTACGAAATCCATTGTCGGCAATGGACAATGCATCACAATCATTAACAACTTCATCGAAAATCGATCTCGGCGCAAATAACTGATCGCTTTGTCCCTTATCAGGGTTTCATCCCCCATTTGCGGGAGTGCGCCCCCGCCCGGGAAGCCTATGATCCGGCTCCTCCGGCGCTCAAAGGTTTGGCGACTGCCGAGCCGGAGATTTTTCTCCTGTCGCCAGGAGGCTCTCCCATGGAAGCAGTAACAGATCTTCGCTTTCACACGGTGAGCAGTGACCTTCGTTGCGCCGTGCCGGCAACGCGGCGTGTGCTGCTGATCGACGACCACGAACTGGTGCGCGCCGGCATCCGCACGCTGTACCGGCTGCTGGATGACCTCAGCATCGAGTGGCTGGAAGCCGCATCCTTGCAGGAAGGCCTGCAGGTCTACCGAGACAGCGGGCCGGTCGACGTGGTCTTGCTGGACCTGAACCTCAGCGACTGCAAAGGCCTGCAGGGCCTGCGCCAGTTCCTGCAGGCCTTCCCCGAGGCCAGGGTGGCCGTCTTCAGCGGCACGCAGGACGAGTTCGTCGTGCGGCAGGCCAGGGCGCTGGGGGCGGTGGGCTACGTGCCCAAGGGCGCGATGATGGTCGAGATGCGCAACACGCTGGCAGCGCTGGTGGGCGACGCGCGGCGCGGCCGGCCTGCATCGCCCGGCACCTTGTTCCCCCGCTTCCCGTCTTCTGCCATGTACGACCGCGTGGCCGAACTGGGTCCCCGCCACCTGGAGATCCTGGAACTGGTGCTGTCGGGCTGCAGCAACCAGGAGATCAGCAACTCGACCCAGCTCTCGCTGGGCACGGTGAAGAACTACGTTTCTTCGCTGTTGCTGGCATTGGATGTGAAGTCCCGTTCGCACATGATCAGCCTGTTCCGCTGACGGCCACCCCGGACCAAGGTGGCGTCACACGCGGCCGGTTCGCCAGCGCCATGGGCGGCGCATGTTGCAGTCGCCGGCCTCTCCCGTGGCGACGAGGACTCGCCGGCCGACGGCCGCTGGCACGAGCGCCGCGCGCGGGCCAGGCGCCTGAAGGACGCCGCCTTCGACGAGGCCTGGACTCCGGGCGCCTGCCTGCTGGCGGGCTTGGCCTTGCTGCTGCTCGTCTGCCTGCTGGTGCAGGCCTTCGGCCGCCCGCTGGAAGTCGTGCAGGGCCTGTGGCTGCTGGCGGTTGCAGGGTCGGCAGGCAGTTGCGTGTGGATGGCGGCGCGCTTGCGGCGGCGCAACCGGCGCAGCCTCGGCAACCCGCGCGCCACGCGCCGTTGGCTGACGGCACTGGCTGTGGCCTGCCTGCTGTTGCTGAGCCTCTACCCCTGGCTGGCCAGCACGCCAGTCCCGCGCCCGCCCTGGGCCGATGCCTTGCAGATCGTCCTGACGATGCTGCTGGCGCTGGCACTCGCCCCGTTGCGCCATGTGGCGACCATGACCGCGCTGCTGCCCATGTCCGAAGGGCTGGCGGCGCTCGCCGAGGCCGCGGCCATGGGCACGTCCTGGCAGGAGGCGGCCGACCCCGTGCCGTTCGGCCTGGCGTTCGGCGTCGTGGGCCTGGCCTGGTGGGGCCACCGCCACTGGCGCCGCATGCGCGAAGCGCTGATGGCGCGGGACGACCAGGTCGAGGTGCTGGCGGGTGCGCGTGACGCCGCGCTGCGTGCCGACCAGGAGAAAAGCCGCTTCCTGGCGATTGCCAGCCACGACCTGCGCCAGCCGGTGCATGCGCTCGGGCTGTTCGCCGCCACGCTGGAGCAGCGGCTGCAGGGCAGCGCCGAAGAGCCGCTGGTGCGCAACGTGATGCGCTCGATCGAAGGGCTGGAGCAGTCGTTCAACGCAATGCTGGACATCTCGCGGCTGGACGCCGGCACCATCGAGCCCAACATCCAGCACTTCCCGCTGCGCGACGTGTTCCGCCGCCTGCACATGCACCACGCCGGCCAGGCCGAAGCCTCGGGCCTGGGGCTTCGGTTTTCGCCCGGCGGCAAGTCGGTCAGCAGCGACCCGCAACTGCTCGAACGCATCCTCGGCAACCTGGTGCAGAACGCGCTGAAGTACACCCGGCAGGGCGGCGTGGTGGTGGTGGCGCGATCCACGGCCACGCACACCAACGTGGAGGTGTGGGACACGGGTCCGGGCATGCGGGCTGCCGACCTGCCGCGCATCTTCGTCGAGTTCCTGCAACTGGGCGACGGCCAGCGCAGCCGCGCACAAGGCCTGGGCATGGGCCTGGCCATCGTCAAGCGCTTGGCTCAGCTGCTGGGCCACCGGCTGGTCGTGGCCTCGCGGCCCGGCCGGGGCACGATGTTCCGCCTCAGCATTCCGCTGGGCGGCTTGCCCGAGATCCAGGATGCCACCGCTGCCGCCGACACCGTGCCGATGCCGGTCATGGAGCCGCGCTCGGTGCTGGTGATAGACGACGAGGAACCCATCCGCGAAGGCCTGCGCATCCTGCTGGAGGAATGGGGCTACGAGGCCACCGTGGCGGCCAACGCGATGGAGGCCGAGCAATCGGTACAGCTCCGCGGCCTGGCGCCCGACCTGATCCTGTCGGACCTGCACCTGGGTGCCGGCCGGGACGGCATTGCCGCCATCGAGGCGGTGCGCCGCCTGTGCGGCCAGGAGGTGCCGGCCATCCTGGTGACCGGCGACACCACGCGCGACGAGCTGCGCCGCGCCACCGAAAGCGGCCACACCGTGCTGTTCAAGCCACTGCAGCCGCGCCGCCTGTTCGACGCGATGCGCGGCATGGTGCCCTGAGGCGCAGGGGGCATGACTGAGGCGCTGCCCTGGGGGGCAGAAAATCTGCATTCCCGTCCGCCGACCGTGCTCAGCGCGCATCGGATGATCATGTCGAATCGGCGGGTCTTCATTCGTCGTGTTTCTACGGGGCGTGCCGAGCCGAGTGCGCCGACCGGTCAATCCAACAGGAGAGAAGCCATGGCCTACATTGACGGATTCGTGATCGCAGTGCCCACTGCCAACAAACAGAAGTTCATCGAGCACGCGCGACATTTCGATGCGATGTTCATCGAGCTGGGTGCGATCCGTGTGATCGAGGGGTGGGGTGACGACGTGCCCGACGGGAAGCTCACCGATTTCCGCCGCGCGGTCCAAGCGGCAGCCGAGGAAACGGTGGCGTTTTCGTGGGTCGAGTGGCCGGACAAGGCGACGCGTGACGCGGCCATGACGAAGATGAGGGAAGACCCCCGCATGGACCCGTCCACACCGGGCAATCCTCCGATACCGTTCGATGGCAAGCGCATGATCTTTGGCGGTTTCGAACAGGTGGTCGAAGTGAAGGCCTGAGCGCCGAGCTGGGGGCAGCGGGGTTGGGCTCGGACGCACCTGTCCTTGCCGGCCCTCCACAAGCAGTGGTCAAAGTGACTTTCGACCACTGCGCGGCGGCGGCCCGATCTCTAGAGTGCAGCCATCCCATTCCCATGGCCCGCACACGCGATGGCTGACCTGGACCTCGACTCGCTGCTCGCCCCGCTTCAGCATGACGCACCTTGCGGCGCGGACCTGGAGTACGACCCGGTTTTCCTCGCGCTGCAAACCGCAGGCGCCGGCCGGCCCGAGCAGCAGTACGGTGACACCGTCATCCCCGCTGAGGAGCCTGACTGGCCCAAGGTGCGCGAGTTGGCGCTGGCACTCGCGGCCCGCACCCGCGACCTGCGCGTGGCCATGTGGCTGCTGCGCAGCGGCGCGCGGCTGCAGGGCTGGCAGGGCGCATTGCAAGGCCTGCAGTTGCTGCAGGGCCTGCTGTCCCAGCACTGGCCGCAGGTTCACCCCCAGCTGGACGCGAGCGACGGCAACGATCCCACCGCGCGGCTCAACGCGCTGCAGCCGCTGGTCAGCCCATCCGAGGTGCTGGCCGACCTGCGCGCCGCCAGCCTCACCGGCCAGCGCGGCAGCCCGCGGGTACGCGAAGCCGAGCTGGCCGCAGGGTTGGCCGAAGCCGCTCCGGGTGAGGCCATGCCCTCGCCGCAAGGCCTGCATGACGCGCTGGCGAAACACGCCGCCGCGGTGCCGGTGCTGGCCCAGCAGCTGAGCGCCGGGCTGCCGGTGGTGCAAGGCGTTGCCGCGGCCATCGAACAGCAGCTTGGTGCGGCCCACGGGCCGGACTTCGCGCCGCTGCTGCGCCTGCTGAAGCCGCTGGCCGCGCTCGGTGCGCAGCTGCAAGGGGCGGACGCACCGCGAGTGGCCGCCGGGGCAGACGACGGCGCCGCGGGGCCGGTTGCCGCGGCAGCGCCGGCAGCCAGCGGCGTCATCGCCTCCCGAGAGGACGCGATGCGTGCGCTGCAGCGTGCCTGCGAATGGATCGAACGCAACGAACCCAGCCACCCGGCGCCGCTGCTGATCCGCCGCGGCATGCGGCTGATGAGCAAGAACTTCATGGACATCGTGCGCGACCTGGTGCCCGACGGCGTGCGCGAGCTGGAAAAGCTCGCCGGCGCCAGTTCCGAGTGACAGCCATCGATTGAGAACCCTCTTTTCACACCGCCCACCCGAACCGCCAGCGATGGCGATGCCGCCAACCAAGGAGCCGCCATGGCCACCAGCAGCCAGAAGTTCATTGCCCGCAACCGCGCGCCGCGGGTGCAGATCGAATACGACGTGGAGCTGTACGGGGCCGAGAAGAAGGTCCAGCTGCCGTTCGTGATGGGCGTGCTGTCGGACCTCTCGGGAAAGCCGACCGAGCCGCTGCCGCCGGTATCGGACCGCAAGTTCCTGGACTTCGACGTCGACAACTTCGACGCCCGCATGAAGGCGATGAAGCCGCGCGCCGCGTTTGCGGTGCCCAACACGCTGACCGGCGAGGGCAACCTGATGGTCGACATCACCTTCGAGAGCCTGGACGATTTCTCGCCCGCCGCGGTCGCCGCGAAGGTCGACGGGCTGCGCCAGCTGCTCGAAGCGCGGCAGCAGTTGGCCAACCTCATCACCTACATGGACGGCAAGGCCGGCGCCGAGCAGCTGATCGCCAAGGTGGTCAAGGACGAGGCGCTGCTGAAGTCCCTGGCGTCCGCCCAAAACCCGGCCCAGAAACCGGCCGACGCCGCGCAGTGACCCCCCAAACCGCAGGAGCTCCCCATGGCTGAAGACACCCTCGTGCAAGCTGCCTCGGCGCTGCAGGGCATCGAATACGAAGGCGGCGAATTCGCGCAGCTGCTCGGCAAGGAATTCAAGCCCAAGACCGAGGACGCGAAGAGCGCCGTCGAGCAGGCCGTGCAGACGCTGGCGCAGCAGGCGCTGAGCCAGACGCAGCTGATCGGCAGCGACGTGATCATGTCGATCGAAGCCATGATCGCCGAGCTGGACAAGAAGCTCTCCGAGCAGGTCAACGCCATCCTGCACCACGCAGACTTCCAGCAACTCGAGAGCGCCTGGCGCGGCCTTCACTACCTCGTCAACAACACCGAGACCGACGAGATGCTGAAGATCCGCGTGATGAACATCTCCAAGCTCGACCTGGGCAAGACGCTCAAGCGCTACAAGGGCACGGCCTGGGACCAGAGCCCCATCTTCAAGCGCGTCTACGAAGAGGAATACGGCCAGTTCGGCGGCGAGCCGTTTGGCGCGATGGTCGGCGACTACTACTTCGACCACAGCCCGCCGGACGTGGAGCTGCTGGGCGAGATGAGCAAGGTCGCCGCGTCGGCCCACGCGCCCTTCATCGCCGCGGTGAATCCGTCGCTGATGCAGATGGGTTCGTGGCAGGAGCTGGCCAACCCGCGCGACCTGACCAAGATCTTCACGACGCCGGAATACGCCGCCTGGAAGTCGCTGCGCGAGTCCGACGATGCGCGCTACCTGGGGCTGGCGATGCCGCGTTTCCTCGCCCGCCTGCCGTATGGCGCGAAGACCAGCCCGGTCGAGGAATTCAACTTCGAGGAAGAGACCGCCGGCGGCGACCATGCCAGCTACACCTGGGCCAACTCGGCCTATGCGATGGCGGTCAATATCAATCGCTCGTTCAAGCTCTACGGCTGGTGCACGCGCATCCGCGGCATCGAGTCCGGCGGCGCGGTCGAAGGCCTGCCGGCCCACACCTTCCCGACCGACGAAGGTGGCGTGGCGATGAAGTGCCCGACCGAGATCGCCATCAGCGACCGGCGCGAAGCCGAGCTGGCCAAGAACGGCTTCATGCCGCTGGTGCACCGCAAGAACTCCGACTTCGCCGCCTTCATCGGCGCCCAGTCGCTGCAAAAGCCTTTCGAGTACGACGACCCGGATGCAACCGCCAACGCCAACCTGGCCGCGCGCCTGCCGTACCTGTTCGCCTGCAACCGCTTCGCCCACTACCTCAAGTGCATCGTGCGCGACAAGGTGGGCTCGTTCAAGGAGCGGGCCGACATGGAGAAGTGGCTCAACAAATGGATCATGAACTACGTCGATGGCGACCCGGCGAATTCGTCCGAGGTCACCAAGGCGCAGAAGCCGCTGGCCGCCGCCGAGGTCACCGTCGAAGAGATCCCCGGCAACCCGGGCTACTACAGCTCCAAGTTCTTCCTGCGGCCGCACTACCAGCTCGAAGGGCTGACGGTGTCGCTGCGCCTGGTGTCCAAGCTGCCGTCGCAGAAGACGCAGTGAACCCGCGCCGGCGGCCTGACCGGCCGGCCGTGCAAACCATTCCCCCGCATCCACTCAGGAGAGACGCAACATGACCATCGACACCAACCTCAAGATCGCCGGCGTCGACGGCGAATCCGCCCACAAGGACCACAAGGGCGAGATCGACCTGCTCGCCTGGTCCTGGGACGTGCGCCAGGACAGCACCGCCGCCGCTGGCGGCGGCTCCGGCAAGGGCAAGGGCATTCCCGGCCAGCTGGTGTTCGCCCATTACTACGACAAGGCCTCGCCGGTGCTGGCCAAGAGCTGCGCCAGCGGCAAGCATTTCGACTCGGCCATCATTACCTGCCGCAAGGCCGGTGAAGGCCAGCTGGACTTCCTGAAGGTCACGCTCAAGCAGGTGCTGGTCACGTCGGTGGCGCCGTCGGCCAGCAGCGGCGGCGAGATCTCGGAAAGCGTCGCGCTGAGCTATGCCGACATCGAGTTCGAATACAAGCCGCAGGACGACAAGGGCGCGCTCGGCGGCTCGGTGAAATTCGGCTGGAACGTGGCCAGCACCGAAACGCGCTGAACCCCGGCCCCGCCCATGCCCGCCGGGAGCTTGCCGCTGGTGGTGGTCCCCACCAGCGCCGACATGTACCTGGACCTGACACTCAAGCGCGCCGGCAAGGCCAAGGGAGAGGCCGTTGCCGCCGGCCACCAGGACGACATTGTCGTCATCGGTTTCAGCTGGGGCGTGGGTGCGGTGGGCGACGCGGTGGCCGGCCTGGCCACCGGCCGGCGCAGCTACCGCCATTTGCTGATCACCAAGCGGCTTGACAGTGCCAGCACCGCGCTGATGAGCGCTGTCGCCACCAATGACGAGGTGCGCAGCGCAGTGCTGCATTTGCGCAAGGCCGGCGGGGAGCAGGAAGACTTCTTTTCGCTCACGCTGGAGAAGGCCCGCGTGGCCAGCTACGACGTGGAGGCCGGCGCCGATGGCGCCACGGTCGAGAAGGTGGCGCTGAGCTTCCAGAAGGTGGCGATCGAATACCGGCCGCAAAGCGCCAGCGGCCAACTGGGCGCGAGCCACAGCTTCACCGACGACCTGAGCTGAAAGACCATGGACACGATCAAGGAACTGGTGGCGGCCGGCAGGCCCGGGGAGGCGCTGGCCCAGGCGCAGCAGCAGGTGCGTGCCAAGCCTGAGGACGCCAAACTGCGTGTGCTGCTGTTCCAGCTGCTGGTCGTGACCGGCCAGTGGCAGCGCGCCAGCACGCAGCTGGAAGTCTGTGGCGAGCTGGACGCCGAAGCGCTGCCCATGGTCAACACCTACCGCGAGGCCTTGAAGTGCGAACTGGTGCGCGAAGCAGTTTTCGACGGCAAGACCACGCCGATGCTGTTCGGCCAGCCAGCCGAATGGGTGGCGCTGCTGGTGCAGGCGCTGCAGCAGCAGGCCGAGGGCAATGCCGGTGCCGCGCGCTCGCTGCGCGAACAGGCGCTGGCGCAGGCCGAGACGGTGGCCGGCGCACTGGACGGCACGCCGTTCGAATGGGTGTGCGATGCCGATTCGCGCCTCGGTCCGGTGCTGGAAGCGGTGGTCAACGGGCGCTATGCCTGGGTGCCGTTCTCGGCGCTGAGCAAGGTCCAGATCGAGGCGCCGGGTGACCTGCGCGACCTGGTCTGGCTGCCGGCGCACCTGTGGTTCCCGAACGGCGGCGAGACGGTGGCGCTCATCCCCACGCGATATCCGCGCAGCACGAACTGGGACGACGAGCGGGTGTGGATGGCGCGGCGCACCGAATGGACGCCGCTGGACCCACCGAATGTCGAGCAGTACGCGGGCGTCGGCCAGCGCGTGTTCGCCACCGATGCGGGCGAGCATTCGCTGCTGGATGTGCGTTGCATCGAGCTGGGTCAGTCGGGCGCCAAGGCATGAGGCATCCCGTTTCCGCCGGGCCGCTCCCAAGCCGGCCGGCATTTCCTCGGGGGATCGTCCGGCGTACCCGTCGGACGAGGGGCTGACGTGCCCACGAGCCCGCGTGACCGCCTGCAGCCGGCGCTGCTGGACCGGCTGACCGACGACGAGCCGCTTCGCCGCGAGGAGGCCGAGCATCACCGCGTGATGAGCAAGTCGCAGCTGCGCCAGGCGGTGCTGCGCGACCTGGGTTGGCTGTTCAACGCCGTGCAGCCGCTGGGCAAGGAGGCCGAGGCCTGGCCCGGCCTGGCCGCCAGCGTGCTGAATTTCGGGCTGCCGGCGCTGTCGGGCCAGCTGGCCTCGAAGGTGGACGTGAGCCTGCTGGAAAAGGCGATCCGCAGCGCCATCCTGCGCTACGAGCCGCGCATCCTGCCCGAGAGCCTGGCGGTGCGCGCGCTGGAGGCCACCAGCGTGCTGGACACCCACAACATCATCGAATTCGAGATCCGCGGCCACCTCTGGTCGCAACCCGTCCCGCTGGAGATCCTGCTGCGCACGCAGCTGGATCTGGAGGCGGGGCAGGTGGAGGTGAGGGAAGCATAGCGTGACCTGTCCGGGTCCATTGATTCTTGAAGGAGCGTTCCATGGCCGACTTTGGCGACGACCGACCAGACCCATTTCAAAACCTGCCCAACGAGGTTTTGTTCCAGATATTCGGGTATCTCAATCCACAGGACTACCTTCGTGCAAGCCGTGTGAGCCAGGCCACACGTGGCTTTGCGGTGGCGAACCTTCCCAACGCGATCAACGCTTTTGCGAACGACCTTGCCGGCCTGAAAGACGCGGGAAGGAATTGGCTGCTGAGCACAGCGGAATTGATGCATGCAAACAATGCCAACGTGCTGCAAATCGATGCCTGTCTTGAAACAGGTAGAAGCTTGATCTCCCGGCTTGGTGGCTATCGGGACGCGACTGCCGCACCGCTTGTCGCTGGCATGAGGACGCTCTGCCAGCTCCTGGAGACGGCCAAGCAGGGCGTCGTGGCGAGATCCGACGCCTGATTGAACATGGACCCCCGCCTCCTCCGCCACTACACCGACGAACTCGCGCATCTGCGCGAGGTCGGGGCCGAGTTCGCGCGGGACTTTCCGAAGATCGCGTCGCGGCTGGGCATGGAAGGCATCGCGGTCACCGACCCGTATGTCGAGCGGCTGCTGGAAGGCTTTGCCTTCCTCGCGGCCCGCGTGCAGCTGAAGCTGGACGCCGAGCACCCGCGGCTGATCGCCCACCTGCTGGAATCGATCTACCCGAACTTCCTCGCGCCGCTGCCGTCGATGATGGTGGCCCGCCTGGAGGCGGATCTGACCGACCCGAACCTGCTGGGCGGCTACCAGGTCCCACGCGCGAGCGCCATCGCGGCCGAGCTGGTTCGCGGGCAGGACACGCGCTGCGAATTCCGCACCGCGCAGGCGGTCACGCTGTGGCCGATAGCGATCGCTTCGGTTCAATATTTCACCCATGGCGCGGATCTGCCGCTCAAGCAGCTGCCGCCCGCGCTGGGCGCCAAGGGCGGGCTGCGCATCCGGCTGCGCTGTGGCGGTGGCGCCAGCTTCCGTCAGCTGCAGGGCCTGGATCGCCTGAGCCTGCACGTCAGCGCGCCAGACGACGTGGCCCACCGGCTGCACGAGCTGGTCCAGAGCGCCGTGATGGGCAGCTGGGTGCACGTGCCGGGTGCGCCGGCCGCACAGGCCCTGGCCCAATGGTGCGACGCCGCCAGCGTCCGCATGCAAGGCTTTGGGCCGGACGAGGCCTTGCTGCCGGAGCTGCAGCGCGGCTTCTCCGGCCACCGGCTGCTGCAGGAATTCGCCGCGCTGCCGCAGCGGCTGCTGTTTTTCGAGGTAGGCGAGCTGGCCGCGCGGCTGGCGCGCGTGCCGGGCGATGAGGCGGACCTGGTGCTGCTGTTCTCGCGCGGCGACGCTGCGCTGGAGCCGCTGGTGGACGCTGGCAGCCTGTCGCTGTTCTGCACCCCGGCGATCAACCTGTTCCGCAAGCGGCTGGACCGCATCCAGCTCGGCCCCGGCGCCTGGGAATACCACGTGGTGGCGGACCGCACGCGGCCGATGGACTTCGAGGTGCACAGCCTCGAATCGGTCGTCGGCTTCGGCACCGCGCGCGCCGGCCAGCAGACCTTCCAGCCGCTGTACGCCAGCGCGCATGCCCAAGGGCAGGGCGAGGGCGCAGCGCCCTCGGGCTTCTACACACTGCGCCGCGAGCCGCGCCTGATGTCCGAGCGGCAGAAGCAGCACGGCCCGCGCTCGGGCTACATCGGCGAGGAAGCATTCCTCTCGCTGGTGGACCCGCAGCACGCGCCGTACCGCGAAGACGTGCGCCAGCTCTCGGTCTCTGCCTGGGTCACCAACCGTGACCTGCCGACGCTGCTGCCCCCGGGCCAGGCGGGCGGCCCGTCGCTCTGGCGGCTGGACTCGCCCGGCCCGGTCAAGCGCGTGACGGCGCTGCGCGGGCCGACCCGCCCGCAGAGCCGTCGGCCGGTCGGCGAGCTGGGCTGGAGCCTGGTCAGCCTGTTGACGCAACGCCAGTTGCCGCTGGCCGGCCACGACCCGGCCCAGGCCGCGGCGATGCTGCGCCGTCTGCTGGTGCTGCACGGCCCGCCGGAAGACCCGGCCTGGCTGCGCATGGTGGACGGCGTGCGCACGCTGCGCGCCGGCACCGTGGTGCGCCGCCTGCCTGGTGGGGGCCGGCTGACCTTCGGCAGCGGCGCCGAGCTGCTGCTGGAACTCGACGAGCTGGCCTTCCAGGGCGGCAGCGCAGTGCTGTTCGGCAGCGTGCTGGAACACTATTTCGCGCGCTATGCGTCGATCAACACCTTCACCCAGCTGACGCTGCGCTCGGCCCAGCGCGGCGAGCTGATGCGCTGGCCACCGCGCATGGCCAGCGAAGGTGCGCTGTGAACGGGTTTTGTTTCTCGTGAGCTCGCCATGAACACGCGAGAACAAGCGGTGGAACAGGCGGCGGCGTTGCAGGCCTTGTTCGATTCGCTGGAGGCAGCACCCCACGCGCACGACTTCTTCGCGCTGCTGCGCCGCATCGAAGGCCTGTCGCCCAGCGCGCCACGCTTTGGCCGCGCGCTGCGGCCTGGCCAGGAGCCGCTGCGCCTGGGCCAGGCGGCCGAGTTGCGCTTTCCGCCGGCCATGCTGGCCAGCTTCAGCCGCGAGGGCAGCATGCCACGGCTGGCGGTGCATTTCTTTGGTCTGATGGGCCCGCAAGGCCCGCTGCCGCTGCACCTGACCGAATACGTGCGCGAGCGCCTGCACCAGCGCAGCGACCCCACGCTGCAGCGCTTCCTGGACGTGTTCCACCACCGTCTGCTGTCGCTGTTCTACCGCGCCTGGGCCCAGTCCCAGCCCTGCGTGCAGCTGGACCGCCCGGCCGACGACCGCTTCGCCACCTGGCTGGGCGCCAGCACCGGGCTGCACGAAAGCATCCGCCCGCAGGACAGCCTGCCGCATCACGCGCGGCTGTTCCATGCCGGGCTGCTGGGAGCGGCCAGCCGCTCGCCCGAAGGCCTGGTGAAGATCCTGCGGCAGCACTTCGGCGTGCCGGCGCGCATCGAGCAGCACGTGCCGCACTGGCTGCCAATGGCGCCGGCCGAGCGCACCCGCCTGGGCCACGCGCGCAACCGCAGCGAGCGCGTCGGCACCGTGCCGGCGGCGCTGGGCCGCAATGCCAATGCCGGCCACCAGGTCTGGGACCGGCAGTTCAAGTTCCGCGTGGTGCTGGGGCCGCTGACGCTGGCGCAGTACCAGGCCTTCCTGCCCGGCGGCAGCGCCTGGCGGCCGCTGGTGGATTGGGTGCGCGAATACGCCGGCCTGCACCTGCTGTGGGACCTGCAACTCACGCTGCAGCCGCGCGAGGCACCAGCGCCGCGGCTGGACCGCCGGCTGCGCCTGGGCCTGAGCAGCTGGATCGGCCGCGCCAGCACTTCCCCGCGCGCCGAGCTGCGCCTGCGGCCGCAAACCTCATTCGTTGCCAAAGCCCACGGAGGCCATTCATGACCGAGATTTCCCGCGTCGCGTTGTTCGGCAAGCTGAACCCGCTGGCCTACAAGGCCATCGAGGGTGCCACGGTGTTCTGCAAGCTGCGTGGCAACCCGTTTGTCGAGCTGCAGCACTGGCTCTACCAGATCCTCAACACCCCCGATTCCGACCTGCACCGCATCGTCAAGCACCACGGCCTGGATGCCTCCCAACTGGCCGCGGACCTGACCGCCTCGCTGGACCGGCTGCCGCGCGGCGCCAGCTCGGTGACGGACCTGTCCAGCTGGGTCGAAAACGCCGTTGAGCGCGGCTGGGTCTACGGCTCGCTGATGTTTGGCGACAGCCAGGTGCGCACCGGTCACCTGGTGATCGGCCTGTTGAAGACGCCGTCGCTGCGCAACGCGCTGCTGTCCATCTCCAAACAGTTCGAGCGCATCAAGGCAGACGAACTGGCCGACAACTTTGCCCGCATCGTCGAAGGCTCGCCCGAGCAGCAGATGCGCGCGACCGCTGGCAGCGCCGAACCCGGCGAAGCCAGCGGCGCGGTGGCGCCTGCGGCGATGGGCAAGCAGGAGGCGCTCAAGCGCTACGCGGTGGACCTGACCGAGCGCGCGCGCCAGGGCGAGATCGACCCGGTGGCCGGCCGCGACGAGGAGATCCGCCAGATCGTCGACATCCTGATGCGCAGGCGCCAGAACAACCCCATCCTCACCGGAGAGGCCGGCGTGGGCAAGACGGCGGTGGTCGAAGGCTTTGCGCTGCGCCTGGCGCAGGGCGATGTGCCGCCGCAGCTGAAAGAGGTTTCTCTTTACGCGCTGGACATCGGCCTGCTGCAGGCCGGCGCCAGCATGAAGGGCGAGTTCGAGAACCGGCTGCGTTCGGTGATCGACGAGGTGCAGGCCTCGCCCAAGCCCATCATCCTGTTCATCGACGAGGCCCACACGCTGATCGGTGCCGGCGGTGCGGCCGGCACCGGCGACGCGGCCAACCTGCTCAAGCCCGCGCTGGCCCGCGGCAAGCTGCGCACCATTGCCGCCACCACCTGGGCCGAGTACAAGAAGCACATCGAGAAGGACCCGGCGCTGACGCGGCGCTTCCAGGTCGTGCAGGTGGGCGAGCCCAGCGAGGAGAAGGCGGTGCTGATGCTGCGTGGCGTGGCCAGCATCCTGGAGCAGCACCACCGGGTGGCGCTGCTGGACGAGGCGATTGACGCGGCAGTGCGGCTGTCGCACCGCTACATCCCGGCGCGGCAGCTGCCCGACAAGGCCGTCAGCCTGCTGGACACCGCCTGCGCCCGCGTGGCCGTGAGCCAGCATGCCACGCCGCCGGCGCTGGAGGACAACCAGCGCCGCATCCAGGCGCTGGAGGTGGAGCAGGCCATCATCGGCCGCGAAGCGGCCATCGGCATCGAGGTGACCGAGCGCAAGCGCCGCGTGGCCGCTGCGCTGGACGAGGCGCACACCGAGCACGCGGTGCTGGCTGAGCGCTTTGGCAAGGAGAAGGCCGTGGTCGACCGTCTGCTGGCCCTGCGCGCCAGGCTGCGGGAGGATGGCGAAGGCGCACCCAGCGCCTCCGAGCGCGATGACCTGCTGGCGGAACTGCAAGGCCTGCAGCTGCAGCTGGGCGAGCTGCAGGGCGACGCACCGCTGATCCTGCCGACGGTCGACGAAGCGGCGGTCGCCAGCGTGGTGCAGGACTGGACCGGCATTCCGGTTGGCCGCATGGTGAAGAACGAGGTGCAGGCGGTCTTGCAGCTGGCCGACACGCTGAACCAGCGCGTGGTCGGCCAGCAGCATGCGCTGGAGATGATCGCCCGCCGCATCCAGACCTCGCGCGCCCGGCTGGACAATCCGAACAAGCCCATCGGCGTGTTCCTGCTCTGCGGCACCTCCGGCGTGGGCAAGACCGAAACCGCGCTGGCGCTGGCCGAGTCGCTCTACGGCGGCGAGCAGAACGTCATCACCATCAACATGAGCGAATTCCAGGAGGCCCACACCGTCTCCACGCTGAAGGGCTCACCGCCCGGCTACGTGGGCTACGGCGAAGGCGGGGTGCTGACCGAAGCCGTGCGCCGCCGCCCCTACAGCGTGGTGCTGCTGGACGAGGTGGAAAAAGCCCACCCGGACGTGCATGAGCTGTTCTTCCAGGTCTTCGACAAGGGCTGGATGGAAGACGGCGAAGGCCGCTACATCGACTTCAAGAACACCATCATCCTGCTGACCAGCAACGTGGGCAGCGAGCTGATCATGAAGCTCTGCGCCGACCCCGAGCTGATGCCCGAACCCGAAGGCATTGCCAAGGCGCTGCGCGAGCCGCTGCTGAAGGTCTTCCCCGCGGCGCTGCTGGGCCGCGTGGTCACCATCCCGTATTACCCGCTGAGCGAAACCATGCTGGCGCAGATCGTCCGCCTGCAGCTCGGCCGCATCCAGCGCCGCGTGCAGGACCATCACGGCGTGCCCTTCAGCTTCGACGACGCGGTCGTCAAGCTGGTCATCAGCCGCTGCAGCGAGGTGGAAAGCGGCGGCCGCGTGATCGATGCCATCCTCACCAACACCGTGCTGCCGCGCATCAGCCGCGAGTACCTGACCCGCCTGTCGGAAGGGCAGGCGATAGGGCAGGTGGGCCTGAGCGTGCAGGACGGCGATTTCGCATATGCGTTCGATTGACCCCGAGCCCATGAACGGCTCTGCGGCTTGAGCAGAATCCCCTGATGGCAGGCCAGCGCATTCCCGGTGCCACCAGCCCCACGCTGCGCGAGCCGGTGGGCTGGGGTGAGCCGTTCGACCTTCGCTCGGCGCTGCCCGGGCCGACGGGCCTGGTGGCCACCGGCATTGGCGCCGGCCTGGAAGGCTTGCCGGACAAGCGTGGCCAGTCGCCGCGGCCCAGCGTGCAGCCGGTGCGCCGGCCCACACCCGAGGGCGAATGGCGCAGGCTGACGGTCAATGAGCGCGACATGGCGCGCACGCTGTTCGGCAACTCGGTCGACTACAACCGCGTGAAGGTGCACAACGAGGAGTACCTCTGGTTTGGCCTGCAGCCGGACGACACCGCGATGACGCCCAACGGCGAGATGTATTTCAACCCCAAGCGCTTCAAGGAAGATTTCGCGCTCGCCGGCTTCAGCGATTCGCTGTGGTTCATGCACGAGATGGTGCATGTCTGGCAGCATCAGCTGGGCTACCCGGTGATGCTGCGCGGCGCCATCCGCATCGGGCTGGGCTACGACTACACGCTGGATGCGAAGAAAACGCTGGGCGACTACAACATGGAGGCGCAAGGCGATCTGCTGTCCGACTATTGGGCCGTGAAGAACTTCAGCCGCCCGCCCGAGATGCACCAGACCAAACACATCAACGACCGCGCCTTATTCGAGACCGTGCTGCGCCTGTTCATTGCCAACCCTTCGGACAAGCGCAATCTGCCATGAGGCTCGCCGGGCGCCCATTCGTCGCGTTACTGGCCGGCCTGTTGGTCTCGGCCGGCGGCCAGGCCGCTTCCAGCAAGGGCTCGGTCGAGGTCACGGCCGATGGGGGCCTGCCTTGCTTCGCGTTGTCGCAGCGCGAGCTGGCCGGCCCGATGCGCGTGTGGACGCTCAGCATCAGCCACGGTGAGCGCACCGACTGGCGCTCGCTGCCGCCCGAGGACTGGGGCTTCTCGTTCGGACCGCCCGGCGGCGCGGTCCAGCTTCGGCCGGAGGCCTGCCTGCGCTATGGCGCGCTGCCACCAGGCGCCACCCAGCGCACCGCCGCCGCGCCGCTGCAGGCCGGCACGCTGTACCGCGTCGAACTCGGCGCGCAGCCCGAGGCTGGTGCCGATGGCACCGTGGCCTACGAGGCCCGGTTCTGCGTCAAGCCTGGCAAGGCCAGTGGCAGTGCGGTCCAGCCTGTGCTGTGGGACGAAACCGCCCGGCGCTGGCGTACCGAGGACTGCGCTGCGCCTTGAAGGCCGCCGGTGGCTGAAGTGGCCGGGGTGACTTTGGTCGCTTTCGCGTGCGAAGCGGCCTGCGTACCGTAGGACCTCACTCGCGCCTGCGCCGCTTCATGCCGTCTGCCTCGATCACGCTCAGCTCCCCGCTGCCCCCTGACGACCTGCTCTTCGAATCGATGTTCGACGGCTGTGGGCTCAGTGTGCTGGGCGAGACGCAGCTGGGCCTGCTCAGCGAGAAGCCCGACATCCTGTCAACCGACCTGCTGGGCAAGACCGTGAGCGTGGCCGTCACGCTGCGCGATGGCGGCAAGCGCTACTTCCACGGCCATGTGACACGCTTCGGCATCGGGCCGCACCGGGGCCGCTACCACGCCTACCAGGCGACAGTGCGCCCCTGGCTGTGGTTCCTCACCCGCACCACCGACTGCCGCATCTTCCAGGACCTGACGGTGCCGGACATCGTCAAGAAGGTCTTCGAGGACCACACCGCCATTGCCCATTTCGAGTTCAAGCTCTACCGCAGCTACCGGCCGTGGGTGTACTGCGTGCAGTACCGCGAGACCGACTACAACTTCATTGCCCGCCTGCTGGAGCACGAGGGCATCTACTGGTACTTCGAACACACGGCCACCGAACACAAGCTGGTGCTGGTGGATGCCTATTCCGCGCACGACCCTGCGCCTCACTGCGAACGCCTGCCATACCACGAGAACACCGACCAACTGCCGCCCGATGCCGACTACGTGTCGAACTGGTCGTTCAGCTGCGGCGTCAAGACCGGCCAGGCGGCGCTCACCAGCTACGACTTCGAGCGCCCGGCCACCAGCCTCGCGGTGAAGGCCACGCAGCCCCGCGGGCATGACCTCGACAAGCTGGAAGCCTTCGACTACCAGGGCGACTACCTGCAGGTGGCCGATGGCACCCAGTACAACGAAGACCGCCTGACCGAGCTGCAGAGCACCTATGTCAGCATGCGCGGCGCCTCCAATGCCCAAGGCCTCACCACCGGCCATGTGCTGACGCTGGAGAAGCACCCGCGCGAAGACCAGAACATCAAGTACCTGATTTCGGCGATGCGCACCAACGCCGTGGTCGACGGCTACGAGAGCCAGGGCGGCGCGCCTGGCGGCTACCAATGCACCTTCGATGCCATCCCGGCCGACCAGCAGTTCAGGCCGCCCAGGCAGACCGCCAAGCCCTTTGTGCAAGGCCCGCAGACGGCAGTGGTGGTGGGCCCCTCTGGCGAAGAAATCTACACCGACAGGTACGGCCGGGTGAAAGTGCAGTTCCACTGGGACCGCTACGGCCAGCACAACGAGACCAGCTCGTGCTGGGTGCGCGTGAGCCACCCGTGGGCGGGCAAGAATTTCGGCGTGATGCACGTGCCGCGCATCGGCCAGGAGGTCGTGGTCGACTTCCTCGAAGGCGACCCCGACCAGCCGCTGGTTACCGGCCGCGTCTACAACGCGATGCAGATGCCCCCTTGGGACCTGCCCGCCAATGCCACGCAGTCCGGCATCCTGACCCGCTCCAGCAAGGGCGGCGCCTACGGCACCGCCAACGCCATCCGCTTCGAGGACAAGGCCGGCGCAGAGCAGCTGTGGATCCACGCCGAGAAGAACCAGGACATCGAGGT
This sequence comes from Ideonella azotifigens, assembly GCF_021043325.1. Classification (NCBI taxonomy): domain Bacteria; kingdom Pseudomonadati; phylum Pseudomonadota; class Betaproteobacteria; order Burkholderiales; family Sphaerotilaceae; genus Ideonella; species Ideonella azotifigens. The sequence goes on along the minus strand of NZ_JAJNKD010000021.1, from coordinate 115,877 downwards.
CGAGAACGACGAAACCCACTGGGTCGGCCACGACCGCAAGAAGACCATCGACAACGACGAGACCGTGCATGTGAAGCACGACCGCACCGAGACGGTGGACAACAACGAGACGATCACCATCGGCGTGAACCGGACCGAGAAGGTGGGCAGCAACGAGAAGATCACGATTGGCGTCGACAGAAGCGAGAAGGTCGGCAACAACGAGACCATCGTGATCGGCGTAAACCGCAACGAGACGGTCGGTTCAAACGAGACCATCAGCATTGGCTCGAACCGCAGCATCACCGTTGGCAGCAGCGAAACGGCGACCGTCGCGATGCAGCGCACGCACACCGTGGGCGTCAACGAGACGATCACGGTCGGTGCCGCGCAGGAGGTCACCATCGGTGCCATTCAGGCCATCACGGTCGGCGCGAGTCAGACAACGACTGTCGGCTTGAACCAGAGCAATTCGATCGGCGCGAATCAAAGCACCGATGTAGGCGCCAAGCAGAGCACCAGCGTTGGTTCGGACCGTAGCGTCTCGGTAGGGGGCGCGCAGTCGACCTCCGTCGGGAAGAAGCGGAGCACCTCGGTCACGGATGACGACAGCCTTAGCGTGGGCAAGAACCTGGTGATAGACGCTGGTGAGTCGATCACGATCAAGACTGGCGGTGCGAGCATCGTGATGAAGAAGGATGGAACGGTAGTCATCAAAGGGAAAGACGTGTCTGTCGACGGTTCGGGGAAGATCAACGTCAAGGCTTCGAGTGACATCGTCATCAAAGGCAGCAAGGTAGGTCTCAATTGACGCGTCGGGGGATCGCATGAGGGCATTTGTGGAGCCGGAAGTCACCGCGGCCGAAAGCAAGCCTGGGGACGCCTCATTGACCGAGCTGCAAGCCAATCCCTTGCTGTTCGGACAGTCGATGTCGTGGCCGCTGGTCGCAACCGTGGTCGCCTTCGACGAGAGCGGGTCACCGATGGTCGACATGCCAGACGTCATGCCGGGCCGCCTTGTGAGCGCACGCAGCACGGTGCCACTGCCACCTGGACGTTGCGAGGGCGTGATCGTGCTGCTGGAGCGCGGGGATCCTTTGCGTCCCATCGTCGTCGGTGTCATTCAGCCAGCGGGGATAGAACGGCAGCCTGAAGCCGCGAAGAGCGTCGCGGTGAGCGTGGATGGGCGTGCGCTGCAGATCACCGCTCAGCGGGAGCTGGTGTTGCGTTGTGGCCATGCCAGCATCACGCTCACCGCCGCTGGCAAGGTGTTGGTTGACGGGCGCTACGTGGTCAGCCGTTCGAGTGGGGCCAACCGCATCAAGGGCGCGGTGGTCGACATCAACTAGGTCGCACCATGTGGCAGATCCTGAACGCCACGCCGTTTTCTGCAGCTCAGTCGTGGATCCGGGGGCTTGATGGCGCCGAGACCTGGCTGGTTGTCGTGAAGGCGACGTACGATGTCTTCTCAGATGGCACCACGGCCCCCGCGTCGGTACAGCCACCGCCGGTGCGCACGCCGGAGTACTGGGAAGATGCTCCGGGCGTTCTGCGCTACGAGAACGATTTCGTGCTCGCGAAAATAACGACTGACATCGTCATCAACGGGACTGCACATTCACCTGGCGGGCAGCCAGTCGGCAGCTTGGACGTAGGCTTTCGCGTCGGTGGCGTGGGCAAGCGTCTTCGCGTGTCGGGTGACCGGCAGTGGGGCTCAAGCGGATCATGGCGTCCCGCGCCGCAGCCGTTTGTCCTCATGCCGATGCGCTACAGCCGAGCTTTCGGCGGCGCTGATTCCGCATCGAGCCGACCGGACAAGGACTGGTACTGGCCCAATCCGGTAGGTACCGGTTTCGCGACCTCTCGCGCCAATGCGGTCGGCCGGGCCTTGCCCAACGTTGAATATCCGCATGCCATGGTCGAGGCCTGGAGTGATCGCCCGACGCCGGCTGGGTTTGGCTTCATTGGCAGTCACTGGCAGGCGCGCGCGCATTTTGCCGGTACTTACGACGAAGCTTGGGAGCGCGATCGGCAGCCGTTGTTGCCCAGGGACTTTGATCCGCGGCACTGGCAGTCTGCACCATCAGATCAGTGGAGCCCCGAATTTCTACGTGGGGGTGAAGAGGTGGCGTTGCTGAACCTGACGCGGGAGGGCGTCACGCGCTTCGTCTTGCCCAGCACGCGGCTGGCGTTGCGCACACGCTTCATGAACGGGGATCGCATTGACCATCCACCGCCAAGCCTGCATACCGTCATCATCGAACCCGATGCGGCGCGCGTGTCATTGGTGTGGCACAGCGCGCTCGAATGCCATTCGCGTGTGTACCAGCTAGACCATACGCGGGTTGACATGCGCGATGCGCAGCTGACACATCAGGAAGAAGACCTGGAGGCGCTGCTTGGACCTTGACCGCGCTGCCGCGATTTGCGGACTGGGTGCAGCGACCGCCGTCGGCCAAGGTGCCTGGTCTTCGGCCGCCGCTGTGAGGGCTGGTGTGGCTGGTTTTATCCACCATCCCTTCATGGTGGACTCCGAAGGCGAGCCGATGAAGGTTGCTGCATGCGGCTGGCTTGCCGATCAGCCCGACACGGTCATGCGAATGGCGGACAACCTTTGTGCCTCGATTGCCGAGGCCATGGAACCGTTACGAGAAACGAATGGCCTGGTGGGGCTCGCCGCGCCATTGCTGCTCGTCGCGTTGCCCGCGGAGCGTATTCCTTTCGATGATTCTCTTGTGGCTCGTATCAGGCGGCATTTGAGCGCGGCATTCCCACGTGGTTTCGCGCACATGGAGATGCTTCGGTCGGGGCATGCGGGTGGATTGGTGGCGCTGGAGACAGCCTTGGCGATGGTGCGGACGCAGCAGCGCCAGCCGGTGATCATCGCCGGTTCGGATTGCTGGCTCGACCCCGACACGCTTGAATGGCTGGAGGAAACATCGCAGTTGCATGGCGCTGGCGAGCGCAACAACGCATGGGGCTTCATTCCCGGCGAGGCCGCGGGGGCCGCGCTCTTGCTGTCGAGCGCAGCCGCGAGGGCTGTCGGGATCGCGCCGCTGTCCTACCTTGTGGCAACCGGCCTGGGCAAGGAGGACAAGCTGATCCGGAGCGGCGAAGTGTGCTTGGGAAAGGGGTTGTCGCGAGCCTTTGGTTCGGTGTTGGAGGCTTGGCCCGGTGAGCAGGTCACCGACGTCTACTGCGACATGAATGGTGAGCCCTACCGCGCAGATGAGTATGGTTTCACGGTCACGCGTACGCGGCAGCGTTTTCGCGCGGCCAGTGACTTCATCGCACCTGCCGACTGCTGGGGCGATGTCGGCGCCGCGTCGGGACCGTTGGCGGTTGTGCTCGCGACCATCGCGCAGTTGAAGATGTATTCGCGTGGACCGCTCGGCTTGGTCTGGGGCAGCTCGGACGGTGGGGAGCGCGCAGCAGCACTGCTTCGCGCGGCCAGCAATTGCTAGCGCGATGGCCACCGTAAAAGTCAATGGCACGCTGAACGCACTGGTGCACAAGGGCGGCAGTTGGATGTCGATCGCGACGGTGCCGGATGTTTGCAAGACGCCGACGCCGGGCGGTCCTGTGCCGATGCCATACCCCAACATCTCTCAGTCCAGCACGCTGTCTGACGGTACGACCACGGTCAAGGTGGATGGCGGCAACATGGCCGCGATCAAGGGCTCAAAGTTTTCGATGAGCTCTGGCGACGAACCGGGCACTGTCGGCGGCGTCAAGTCCAACACCTTCAAGCAAGCCTCTACCTGGATTCTCTATTCCTTCGACGTGAAACTGGATGGTCAGAACGCGTGCCGTTTTTCCGACAAGAAGTTGCAGAACAATGAGAACACGGTGGATGCCGCCGGTACGATCCCATTGGTCACGCCGATCATCGATGGTCTCGACGAAGTCGAGATGAAGTGCGGCGAGATAAATCAATACGGTGAACAGAAGAAGAAGACCGCCAAGGGAAAGCGGGCGCGAGACCACATCCCATCCAAGGCTGCGTTGAAGGAGCGAGCCAAAGAGCTCAAAGCCCAAGCAGCCAAGAGCAAGCGGAAGAAGGTGCCGCTGTCGAAATGCGAGCGCAAGGTGATTGACGATTCCGCCTTGACCATCGTGATCCCTACCCGTGCGCATCAGCGCGCCAGCCCCAGCTACGGGCAGTCCCGCGTTCAGGCTTCGCGCGATGCGCAGAACCTGCAGGGCGCGGCCAAGGGGGACACAGCGGCCATGATGAGCGACAAGGACGGCATCAAAAAATACGATGCGGCCTGTCAAGAGGCCTACAAGCAGAACGCGGAAAAGATTAACAACATCACGAATGAGCAATACGATTCATGGCTTAAAAAATGCCTTGATGCATGCAAGGCCTGAGCCGACCCACTCCCTGGAGTTCATCGATGAATGCCGAAGACTTCCTCTTCTACCTGGGCAAGACAGACGACACCGAGGACATCAAGATGTTGCTTGCACAACTCGGCGTCAAGAAACATCCGAAGGTGAGGCGTGGCGATATCGACGTCTACGTTGAACTGCCAAAGAAGGGTGTCACGCTCGTTTTTGAACTACCCGAAGACGGCAAGACAAGTCTGCTCTCGCTGACCGACGTTCAGCTGTATGCCGGCCTTCCAATGCAGGACACTGACAAGTTCCCCGGCTCGCTGCCCGAGGGGCTTGAATTTTCCGATTCGTGCGATGAAGCACGCCGAAAACTGGGCCCGCCACCAGGAGGTGGTGGAGATGGCATTGACATCTGGGAACGCCCTGCGTATTCGCTGATTGCCGAATATAGACGCGACCTTTCGAGCATTGCCCTATTGCATTTGAGCGTTCCAGAAGCCGAGTGATGCCGAGTGGACGCAACGATCATGGGCGGTGATTCGCTTTTGGCACTGCTTGGTCGCCCGATTGAAGATCAAGGCGTTCAGGACTGCCTTGAGCGCCTTGCCCGTGGCATCCAGCCCGAATTGGATGCAGAGGACCGAGAGGTCTACGTGGACTGGATCGTTCTTAATGAGCTGGGCCTCGAGCTTGGATTTGATGACCAGGCATATCTGGAGGCACTCGATCCCACCTTGCGTCGCCAAGGGCCCGTGCTGTTCTCTCAGGTCATCTTTCATGCAGATGGCCCTGTCATGCGAAATTTTCCTTTCAAGTTGCCTTTCGGTCTGTCGCTGGACGACGCCCGGCAGGCCACCCGCACTAGACTCGACGCCAAAAGTTCTCAACGGCGCTCATACCTAAGCGACTTCTGGCGCATTGCGGGCCTCGATGTGACGGTGGCCTATCGCGATGCCGGCCATGCGATTCAATCAGTCTATTGCCGCATGCCCGAGACGCCGTGGGCGTTGGACTCTCACACCAGGCTGTTGCCAACTCCCGAAGAGTTCAGGAACCTGTTCGGGCTTCGCTGGTCGCAACTGCAGTTGCGGGCCGCATTGGCGATGTTCGGAATCGACCGTCATCTTGCGAGCGTCAGGCGTGAACACGTGGCGGACATGCGCCGCGAGTACGGCATCGAGTTGTACTTCACCGAGGGTCGTCGGATCGTCGGATCGGACCGACGATATCCGAATGCCCAGGTTTTTTCCGCCGTCACCTACTACGCGGCGCGCGAGCTGGATTCGCTGTGCTGGACTGGACCCTTGCCGTTCGATCTGAATTTTTCTGACACGCAGCAAGATCTTGTGCGCAAGGTAGGACACCGACCGGTGGTTCACGAAGATGCCCTGCTCAGCGGTCATGCGGTTTGGTGCTTTGAAGACGGCACCGGCCTGAACGTGTTGTATTCCAACCTGGAGAACCGGCTGTTGCGCGTTACATGGATGGCGCCCGGCTTTTGGTCGAAAGACGAGCCGGAGGCGGTCGTTGATCACGGTGAGAAGGGCCGTGGTGCCAGGGCATGAGCAGCCATGACGAGGTCGAGCAAGAGAGCGCCGTGGCGGCGTTGGCTGATAGACGCCGGAAGTGAGCTGAACCTCATGCAGGCCAATGTCATTCTTTCGGTTCTTGGATCGGTCTTTTTGGTGCTCGGCATCTGGCGCTTCCTTTCGGCCGGCTATCGCATGGTGCCGCAGGCGCGTGCCTGGATGATCGTTGGGTCTGTCTTCCTTCTCGTTGCAGCCTGGCTGAACTTGCGGACGTAGCCGACGCCTGCCTTGACGCAAGGGGCGCCTCGGGTGCGCCAAATGACTTTCGTACATTGCCACCTCGCCTCATCCGCGGAACCATGCCCGAATGTCTTCCGCTCCCCGTCAAGACGGCCGGGCCGGCCATTCGTCTTCCCTGCCGGACGATGAGGCAGGCAATGTCGACCCCGATGCCACCCGCATCGCGCCCGCTGCCGCGTCCTTGGCTCAGATACCCGAGCACACCGCAGCCAACAGCAAGTCCGTCGGCCGCAATACGGTTTATCCGCAGACCCAGCGTCTGTCCAGCGATACAGCGTCGCCGGCGCCCGTCACCGGCACCCTGCCAGGCGGTCGCATCGCACCCGGCAATGAGGCACCTGTCCGCCAGGTCGGTCGCTACGAGATCTCGGAGCGCCTGGGCCGTGGCGGCATGGCCAGCGTGTTCCGGGCGCATGACCCGGGCATCGCGCGGGATGTGGCGATCAAGTTCCTGCATGCGTCCTTGTGCGAGGACGAGGAGTACCGGGCGCGGTTCCTGAGGGAGGCGCGGGCTTCGGGGGGCTTGTCGCATCCGAACATCGTCACCGTGCACGATGTGGGCGAGATTGACGGGCGGCCTTACATGGCGATGGAGCTGCTGGACGGCGAGTCGCTGGCGGAGGTGCTGGCGCCGGGGCAGCCGCTGCCGGTGCGTGACGTGGTGATCATGGGCATGCAGCTGGCGCGGGCGCTGGACTATGCGCACAAGCGCGGCATCGTGCACCGCGACATCAAGCCAGGCAACATCGCCCGCGTGCGCAACACGCTGGACATCAAGGTGATGGACTTCGGCATTGCGCACATGGAGTCGACCAAGGGCGAGCAGCGCACCCGCGTGGGCGACGTGCTGGGCACGCCGCAGTACATGGCGCCCGAGCAGATGCAGGGCGAGAAGATCGACGGCCGCTCGGACCTGTTCTCGGCCGGCATCGTGCTCTACCAGATGCTCACCGGCCAGCGGCCGTTCCAGGGCGACAGCGTGGTGAACCTGGCGCTGAAGATCGCCAAGGAAGACCCGACGCCGATGGCCAAGCTGCGGCCCGGCCTGCCGGCCTCGCTGCGCCGCGTGGTGGACCGTTGCATGGCCAAGGCACCCGAGCATCGCTTCCAGACCGGCGCCGAGCTGGCCGAGGCGCTGGGCCGGGTGCTGGCCGAGATCGACGAGGAAGCCGGTGCGGCGAACCGGCCGCGCATCGTGCCGCTGCGTGTGAAGTGGGCCGGCATGATGGCGCTGATCGTCGCGGTGGTGATGGCGCTCAGCGCCTCGCTGATCATCCAGCGCCAGTACGCCGCGATGATGGCGCAGGTGGCCGACTACGGCGCGGCGCTGGCGCGTTTCATCGCGGCGCAGAACGCGGTGGCGGCGCTCAGCGAGGATTGGGTGGCGGTGGACGTGTCGCTGCAGGAGGTGATGAAGACGCGCGACTTCCAGAGCGTGACCGTGGCCGACCGCGGCGGCGTGGTGCGCGCCTCCAGCCAGCCGGGCTTGCAGAACCTGCCTTACCAGCCGCCACCAGGCGAGTCGCTGGGCGAGCGTGGCGGCGTGAAGCTCTCGCGTTACCTGGCCGGCGGTGAGCCGGTGCTGGGTTTCGAATCCACCATCACCTTCCAGGGCAAGCCGGTGGGCCGGGTGGCGCTGGGGCTGCCGGAGCGGCCGCTGGAGCGCGTGGCCCGGCTGTCGATCACGCTGATGATCGGGCTGGCGGTGGTCACGGTGCTGGCGGTGGCGGTGGCGATGTTTTTCGTGGCCAACTGGTTCGCGCGGCCGATCAAGCTGATGACCGAGGCGTTGGGCGAAATCTCGCGCGGCCGCTACGACTTCCGCATCCGCGAGCAGCGCAAGGACGAGTTCGGCCTGCTGTACGCCACCTTCGACCAGATGGCCCAGGCGCTGCAGGAGCGGCACGCGCCTGCGGCGGCACCGACGCTGGCGGCCGCCGAAGAAGTGGTCTCCGCCGAGGAGAAGAAACAGGCGGCCGACGCGGGCGGTTCGCCCACCGGCGCCACGGCGGACCTGCCGCTCTGAGCCTCACGATGAACACCGTGATGGCATGGCGCTGCAAGGCGCTCTTGGCAATGGCCTTTGTTCTGGCGAGTTGCACTTCGACGCCGCCCGCGCCGCAGACCCCTCCGCAAGTGGCGACCGAGCCGACGGCTGCGACCGGCGTGGTCGCGCGCAGCGAGCGCCTGCTGGTCTACCTGCCGGCGCCGGGCGACAGCCTGCGCAGCATCGCGGGCCGGCTGCTGGGCGACGAGGGGCGCGACTGGCAGATCGCCGAGGCCAATGCAGGGTTGAGCAGGGCAGAGCCCGGCCGGCCGCTGGTGGTGCCGCTGCAGCCGCTGAACCCGCTGGGCGTGCATGCCGACAGCTACCAGACGGTGCCGGTGCTCTGCTACCACCGGCTGGGCACCGGGGGCGGCAAGATGAACGTCTCGCCGGCCCGCTTTGCCGCGCAGATGGAATGGCTGGTGCGCAACGACTACCGGGTGATCCGCCTGGGCCAGTTGGCCGACTACCTGGCGGGCCGCGAGGCGCTGCCGCCTCGCTCGGTGGTTATCACCTTCGACGATGGGTATGAGTCGACCTACCGCCACGCCTATCCGGTGCTGCGCCGGCTGGGGTTGCCGGCCACGCTGTTCGTCTACACCGACTGGATCGGGGCCGGCGAGGCGCTGAGCTGGGGCCAATTGCAGGAGATGGCGTCTTCCGGCCTGGTGGACGTGCAGGCGCATTCCAAGAGCCACCGCAACCTGATCGAGCGCACGGCCGGCGAGGCCGACGAGCGCTACCGGCAGAACCTGGACTTGGAGATTCGCGGCCCGCGCGAGCTGCTGGAAAAACGCCTGCCGGTGCAGGTGCAGCACTACGCGTACCCGTATGGCGATTCCAACGACCTGGTGCTGGACCTGCTGGCCCGCCAGCGCTACAGCCTGGCCGTGACGGTGAACCCTGGCGGCAACGCCTTCTTCGCGCAGCCGCTGATGCTGCGCCGGACCATGATCTTCGGCGACCACGACCTGGAAGCCTTCAAGGCCAGGCTGCAGACCAGCCGCCGCTTCGGGCCGGTGCCATGAGGTGCACCAGCGCCGGGCTTGCCGTGCTGCTGTTGCTGGCGGGTTGCGTCGGCACGCCGCCTGCAGTGCCGCCCGCGGAAGGCGGTGGCATCGCGGTCTTGCCGGACGCACTGACCGTCTTCGAGTCGGCGCAGCGGCAACGCGCACAGGAGCTGGAGCGCAAGGAACAACTGGCCGACGCGGCCTGGGCCTGGGAAGTGCTGGCCACGCTGCGGCCGGGTGAAGCGGAGTACCGCGAGCGCGTTGCCGCGCTGCGCCGACGCATCGACACGGCAGTCGCCGAGCGGCTGCAGCGCGGCCAGCAGGCCCAGAAGCGGGGCGACCTGGAGGCCGCGAGCACGCAGTACCTGGCCGCGCTTGCATTGCAGCCGCAACCCGCCCAAGCGGCCCAGGCGGCCGATGCACTGCGTGCCATCGAGCGCGAGCGCAACCGCCGCAACTTCCTGGGCCAGCCCTCGCGCATCACCATCGCGCGGCGCAATCCGGCCGAGTTTCTCCAACCCGTGACGCCGGCCGCACCGGGCCGTGCGGACAACGCAGCACCGGACCGCAACGAGCTGGAACACATCACGATGCTGGCCGCGCAAGGCGAGCTGGACGAAGCGCTGGCGCTGGCCGAGCAACGTGTGGCGGCCGACAGGCGCGACGCCGCGGCGCGCCAGCTGCTGGTCGACCTGTATGTGCAGAAGGCCGAGCAACTGGCCGCACGAGAGCAGAAGCCCGAGGCCATTGCCTGGCTGCAGAAAAGCCTGAAGTTGCCTGGCAACCACGCGCGGGCCACGGCGCTGATGAAACAGCTCAAGCCAGCCGCGCCGGTGGCGGCCGGTGCCGTGCCGGCCAAGGCTGCGGATGCCGCCCGCTCCGCGGGCACCGCGGTTGGCACGGCCATCAGTTCGCCACCTGACGCTGCGCCGGTGGACCGCTGACGCAACCGACGCGCTCCCGCGCCCCGGCTGCAAGTCTCGCTTCAGTTCATTTCAGCTGATCGACCTTCAGCTTCAGCTGCACCGCTTTCTGGCGTTCCAGCTTGGCCAGCTCGTTGTTCGGGTCCAGCGCCAGCACGCTGTCCCAGCTGCGGATCGCACCGGCCAGGTCCTGCTTGGCAAAGGCCGTGCGTGCGGCCTGGGTGTTCTTGTCGACCAGGCGCTTGCGCACTGCTTCGGCCTTGGCCGTGGCGCCGGGTTGGTCCAGCGAAGCGGCGCGGCGGTATTCGTCCAGCGCCCGCTCCAGCTTGCCGGCGCGCTCGGCGGCCTCGCCGTTGCGCAGCGCGCGTTCGCCGGGCGAGGGTTCGGGCGGCGGGGCGGGGGCGGCAACCGGCGGTGGCGTGTCGGGCACGGCAGGCTTGCCCGCATCGCTGCCCTTGGTGCCTGGCGTGCCGCGGACCGGCTCTTTCGGTTCCAGCGAGCCCGGAGGAGGCGCCTTGCCGGGCACGCGGATCTGCTGGCCGCCGGCCACCTGCCTGGGCACCTTGATGTCGTTGTAGCGGGCCAGGATGTAGAAGGCGTAGATGTCGCCCATGAAGCGCCCGGCAATGCGCGAGAGCGAATCGTTGGGCCGCACGGTGTAGACCCAGGACTCGCGGCCCAGCGTGGCGACCGGGTCGGCAGTGATCTGGCGCATCAGGTTGTTGGCCAGCTTGTTCGCGTAGTCCAGGCCCAGGGCTTTCTGCAACTCGGCCCGCGCGTCGTCCTCGCGGCCGGCTTCCAGCAGGTCCACCGCGGCCAGCGCGATCTTCTGCGCCTGGGCCTGCGCGGCGGGGCCGGCGGGTGGTGGCGGCTCGGGCGGTGGCGGAGGCGGTGGTGCGGGTTGCGAGGCGGCCGAGGCCGCTGGAGCGGGTGCGGTGGCCGCCTGGCCCGAGGGCCGGCCGCCATCGGCGGCACAGGCGGCCAGCAGGGCCAGCAGCGTCAGCGCCGGCAGGGCGCGCGAAGAGGTGTGGAGCATGGGCATGGCGGCAGGCGCTGGGGCGGCCCTGCGTGTCCTCAGGAGACCAATGTGCAGTATGGGAGAAGCGCCGCGACCGCGCAGGTGACTTTCGGACATTGCAGCCGCGACCATGGGACAGGACCATCGGCCGCGATGCAAGCTGCACTTCCTTCCGCCACGACAGCCGCCGCCCCGCCGCGCCTGCTGCGTCCGCCCATCCCGGCCATCGTGCAGCAGCACGCCGACGACGCAGCCCACCTGCGCCACCTGCGCTCGGTGCTGGTGCGCGCCCCGCATGTGAAGCTGCTGCAGCTGCAGCGGCTGGACGACCGCCTCGAAGCCCACCTGGACGGCCTGGCCGTGGCCGGTGCCTACGGCCTGGCGCGGGCGCAGGAAGCGCTGGAGCGGCCGGGTTGCGGCGAGGTCTTCGCGGCGCTGGTCTGCGCGCTGCAGCTGCCGGACGAGCCTGCGGTGGATCGCCTGCTGAGCCTGGCGCCGGTGCTGCCGGAGGCCTGGCGCGGCGCGGTCTCGGCGCTGGGCTGGGTGTCACCTGCGCAGTTGCGCGAGCGGGTGCGCGGGCTGCTGGCGTCACCGCAGCCGTGGCGGCAGGCGCTGGGCATCGAAGCCTGCCGGCTGCACCGTGTGGACCCGGGGCCCGCGCTGGCCGCGGCGCTGCAGCAAGGCGATGCGTTGCGCCGTGATGCAGCGCTGAGGGCCGCTGGCGAGCTGGGCCGGGTCGACCTGTTGCCTGGAGCGCTGGCCTTGCTGGACTTCGCGCCGGAAGCCGCGCGCGCCGCCTGCCTGCTCGGCGACAGGACGTTTGCGCTGCGCGCCATCGAGCAGTCCGCTTTTGCCACACCGGCGGCGCACCCCTTGCGCAGCCTGGCCGTGCAGGCGCTGGACTGGCCACGGGCTCGCGACGCGGTGCGCGCGCTGGCGCATGACCCGCAGGCGGTGCGCCAGCTGGTCCGCGGCATCGGCTGGCTGGGCGACGTGCGGCTGGTGCCCTGGCTGATCGAGCGCATGGGCGAGCTGCCGCTGGCGCGCCTGGCCGGGGAGGCCTTCAGTTTCATCACCGGCGCGGACCTGGCGGCGCTGGACCTGGAGCGCAAACCGCCGGAAGACTTTCAATCCGGCCCGACCGACAACCCCGAGGACGAAGACGTGGCGATGGACGAGGACGACAGCCTGCCATGGCCGGATGCGGACCGCGTGCAGCGCTGGTGGCAGGCCGAGGCGGCACGTTTTCCGGTCGCGCAGCGGGCGTTCGTGGGTGGACCGGTCACGCCGGCGCACTGCCTGCAGGTGCTGCAGGTCGGCACGCAGCGGCAGCGTGCACTGGCGGCGCAGCAGCTGGCGCTGCTGCAGCCCGGCCGGCCGCTGTTCCCGGTGGCCGCGCCGGTGTGGCGGCAGCGCCGGCTGCTGGGCCAGCCCGCACGGTGACTTTCGTTCATTGAAGCGCCCCGGATCAGCCGCGAACATGGCGGGCAAGGAGCACGTTCCACCATGACCCTCACGCTGCGCGCGGTGTCGCTGAACGACCTGCCCCTGACCCAGCCCATCACCGCGCAGTTCGACGCGCAGGGCGGCACCATCGGCCGGTCCGACCACAACACCATGGCGTTGCCGGACCCGGAGCGCCACATCTCGCGCCAGCAAGCCGAGATCCGCAGCAGTGCCGCGGGCTACCTGATCTGCAACGTCGGCAGCGCCAACCCGATCACCGTGCACGGCCAGCCGCTGGCGCAGGGCCAGTCGGCGCCGCTGGCGCACCACGACCGGGTGCGCATCGGCGGCTACCTGCTGGAGGTGATCGATGAATCGCTGGCGCCCGACGCGGGTGCCACGGTGATCCAGCGCTCACCCGACACGCCCACCCGAATGAACGGCCTGAGTCCGGCCACGCCGGTGCACATGGCGAACCACGCGCTGCAGGGCGCGCTGTCCAGCACCAACCCGTTCGCCGACCTGATGGACCGGCAGCAGGCCTCGCCTGCGCCTGCGCCCGCAGCGGCCGTGCCATCGCCTTCACCGGCCAGTGCACGCCTGCCGGATGACTTCGACCCGTTTGCCGCGCCCGTGGCCCAGCCCCCGCCGGCCCCTCGGCCAGGTTTTGGCGCCGACCCTGGCGGCGTCTTCGCGGACCTGATGCCCGACACCGGCCCGCGCTCCATCGACGACCTGCTGGGCCTGCAGCCCGGGGCCAGCAACGACCCGCTGGCCGCCTTCATGGCCGGCGCCGCGCCGGTGCCGCAGGCCGGCGGCAGTGCGCCATTGCCGACCGATCCGCTGGCGCTGTTCGGTGGACCTTCGGTGGCCGACACGCAGGCGCCGGTGACCCCGGCACTGCCAGACCACACGCCGGCGCTGCAGACCGTCTTCCAGCCACCGCTGGCGGCCGCACCCCGGGCGCAGCCGGAGCCGGACACGCTGGCGCCGCAGCCGGTGGCGGCGCCTGCCGCGCCGGTGATGAGCGGCACCGGTGGCGACACGGTTGCGCTGTGGCGCGCGTTTTCCGAAGGTGCCGGCATTCGCCTGGACCCGCCGCAGGGGCTGAACCCGGAGCTGATGCGCGTGATCGGCCAGCTGCTGCGCTCGGCCGTGGAAGGCACGCTGCAGATGATGGCGGTGCGCGCCGCGACCAAGCAGGAACTGCGCGCCGAGGTCACGGTGATCCGCTCGCGCGACAACAACCCGCTGAAGTTCTCGCCGGGCGCGCAGTCGGCGCTGGAGCAGTTGCTGCAGCCGCCGGTGCGCGGCTTCCTGCCCGGCCCGGCGGCGATGACCGACGCGATGCGCGACCTGGTCGGCCACACCATCGGCACCATGGCCGGCACGCGCGCCGCGCTCGAGGGCGTGCTGGGCCGCTTCCGGCCCTCGGCGCTGGAGGCCAAGCTGGTCGGCCGCTCGGTGCTGGACAGCGTGCTGCCGCTGGGCCGCAAGGCCAAGCTCTGGGAGCTGTACCTGCAGCACTTCGAGGCCATCCGCGAAGAGGCCCAGGAGGACTTCCACACGCTGTTCGGCAAGGCCTTCCTCGAAGCCTATGAGGACCAGCTGGAACGCCTGGGCGAACTCGCGCGGGACAACGCCCGGTCCGCCGAAAAAGAGGTGTCTCAAGAGAGCGCCCGCGCAAGCTGACGCCGGGCCAGAGAAGTCCAGCCCATGTTGAACATCCGCATGGCCGCCTGCAGCGAGCCGGGCACGCGCAGCAGCAACGAAGACGCGCTGGCGACCGGCGACTGCGGCCCCGGTTGGTTCGCCGTGCTGGCCGACGGGGCAGGCGGCCACCGCCACGGCGCCGAAGCCGCGCGCCGCGCCGTCTACCGCCTGCAGACCTGCCTGGGCGACGCTACGCTGCCCTGGCGCCCGGAGCTGCTGACCGGCGCGGTGCTGGCCGCGCACGACGACGTGCGCCGTGGCCAGGACGGCGAAGGCCTGGCGCGCATGCACACGACGGTGGTGGCGCTGTGCGTGGATGCGCAGCGCGCCGTGGCGCTGTGGACCCACGTCGGCGACTCGCGGCTCTACCGTTTGCGTGGCGGCAGCATCGACACGGTCACACAGGATGACAGCCTGGTGCATTCGCTGCTGCAGGCCGGCCTGCTCACGCCAGACCAGGCCGAAATGCATCCGCACCGCAACCAGTTGCTCGCAGCGCTGGGCATAGAAGACGCGCTGGAGCCGCACACCACGGCGCTGCAGCCCTTGGTGGCGGGGGACGTGTTCCTGCTGTGCAGCGATGGGTGGTGGGGGAGCGCGGGGGAGGCCTTGATCCCGGCGACCTTGGGCGAGGCCGCATCACCGGACGAATGGCTGGCGGCGATGCGGCGAGCCATCGAACAGCGCGGCCTGGCGGATCAGGACAACTTCAGTGCGATTGCGGTGTGGGTGGATGCAGCAGAAACTGCGGACGGAGCTTGAGTTGGCTTGGGCCGCGCCGCGGCGAGGTGGAGTGAAAACAAATGGGGTCAGAGTCAATTTATCTTGAGATGCCTCAATTCATCGCGACCCATTCCGCCAGATAAATCGACTCTGACCCCATTTGTTTTTGGCACCGTGGGTGGCAGTGCGAGCCGGGAAAGTAGCAGGACGAGATCCTTCGGGCCGTCTGGCGAGTTTCTCAAGCCGCTCAGGTTTGCCCGTCCGCTTTCAGCAGCCCGGCAAAACCGGTCACCGTCGGCAGCCCCGGCCCCCAGCGCAGGTTCGCCGGTGCCGGCGCCGGCAGCGCTGGCGACCACAGCGTGCAGCCCGCCAGGCGTTCCAGCAGTTCGCCCGCGGCCAGCAGCGGTACCGCGTCACGCCAGCTGGACGACGAGGCGGTGAACTGCAGCCACGGGCCTTCGGCGATGGGCGCGGGCGGCGGCATGCCGGCCAACGGCCAAGCAGGCGCGCCGGCCAGGGCCTGCTCGAAGCCATCCACCGACGCACCATCGCCCAGCGTCTGCAGCGCAACCCGGGCGACGACCGTGTACCAGCGCTCCAGGTGATCGAGCGACTGCCGGTCGATCGGCGGGTGCATGCGGGACTGGGTGATGAGCAGCGGGAAGTAGCGGCCGACGTTGTCGCAGCTGGGCATCAGCACGCCGAACCACCAGCGCATGTCGACCACGCCCGGGGCCCAGGCGAAGCGCAGCACGGGCGCGGTGAGGTAGGTGTCCAGCCAGCGGGGCCCGAGTTCGTGCGGCAGTTCGCGCATCAGGCCGGCGAGCCAGGTGTCGCAGTGGCGCACCCAGTGCGGCGGCAGGCGGCGCTGCGCGAAGTCGCCCAGCGAGGCGAGCTTGCCGTACCAGCCGGGTGGGCCTTGGGCCGAGGTTTCGGTTTCGACGGCGGCCATCACAGCCCCGTCGGGCAGTTGAACTCGTTGAGCTCGCGCAGCTTGAAGGGGTTGCGCACGCTGCTGGTGGTGACGTCGAACACGGCCTTGCGGCCGTCGACCTCGAAGGTGGCGCGGAAGCGCTCGGGCGCGTTGCCGGGGTCGATGCGCACGCGGTCGAACATGCGGAACAGTGCCCACGGGCCATCGGTGACCGGGCCGGAGCCGCTGGCGCTGGGCGGGCTCATCTGCACCCGCACCTGCGAGCTGCCGCGCGGGCCGGGCCACTGCACCGACATCGGCAGCTGCGGGCCGTGGGCGTAGCGCACGATCTGGCCGTCCACGTCGAGGATGAACTGGGAGATGGACGGGTCCATCTCCACCGGCTTGAAGTCCAGCCGCAGCGAGGGTGTGTTGCTGCCGGGAAAGAGGGTTTCGCGGATCGCCGCGGCGCGCTGGAACTGCGGCAACGTGCCGGCGTCGCCGCCCAGCGGCGTGCCTTCCACCGGGCGGAAGCGCCAGGGCCGGCTGCTGGTGTCCACGTAGGGCGCGAGCTTCTGCTGGAACAGCTGGTCGATCTTGCCGCCGGGGGCGAACAGCATCGCGAAGTCGGCCTGCGTGGCGTCGCGGGTCGAGTTGCGGTCCAGCGGGTAGCGGCCGGCCACGGCCTGCAGGCAGAACTCGCCCACCTGTGAGCGCACTTCCTGGCCGAGGGTCTGCCGCATCAGGCCTTGCGAGATGCGCGAGCTGCTTTGCGATAGGTCGTCCAGCATCGCGCGCAGCGGCTGCGGCATGCGCGCGGCTTCGGCCTTCACGCGGTTGGGCACCGGCGAGGGCGGTGGCGCGGCGCCGCCCTGCAGCGCGGTCTCGGCCGAGTTCAGCAGCAGGTTGACCTCGGCGACCAGGGCCAGCGTGTCGTCCAGCGGCGCCTTGCCGCCGCCAGCCGGTGGCGTGACGAGCTGTCGCAGGCCGGCGAAGCGGTCGTCGACGATGGCTTCGATGCGCGGGCCGTTGGGGGCTGTGCTGGCATCTCTGTTGCCGAGTGCGATGGCAAGCTTTTCGCGAGCGCCTTGCACCAGGTCGGTCGCGCGTTGCTCCGCGCTCTCCAGCGTGGAGCCACCGCTGGCCAGCGTGGTTTCGCGCGAGATGGCCTTCATCAGCGGCGGCAGCGGGCTGTCGGGTGCAGACAGCAGGCGCGAGCGTTCGACCGATTGGGACAGGCTGCCCATGGGCTGCAGCCGCAGGTCGGCAATGAAGCCTTCCCAGGCCGCGGCGTAGTCGTTCAGGTAGAGCCGGCGCACGTCGTCCACCAGTGGCGCGTTGGCGCGCACCTGGGCCGCCGCGTCCTTGGGCGCGTCGGCCACGCCCAGCACCCAGGGCTGCTCAGCGGCCAGTTCGTCGGCCGCCTTGCCGACCATGGGCTGGAAGCCGCGCAGGTAGCCGTCGCGCGAGTACAGGCCGGGCACGCCTTGCGTGAGCGGCGCGCCGCTGGCGCGGGTGAAGACGAGTGCTGCGTTGTTGCCCGCCGCGCGGATCACCGTGAACTCGGGGAAGTCGTTGCCCAGGCCCTGGGCACGCAGCCGGTTGTAGATGCGTTGCGGCAGCGGCAGCGTGGCCAGCTGGGTACGCGTGGCATCCAGCAGCGGCTTGTCTTCGGCCAGCGGCGAGGCCACGCCGCCCTGGGCCAGCAGCGCGTCCAGGTGGCCGCTGAGCTGGCCGCGTTGCTCGGGCGTGAGCTCGCGGCGCGTGGCCTGCCAGTCGCCCTCGAAATGCTGCTTCAGCGCGGGCGGGTCGAAGTGCGTCGGGTCGTGCAGCATCACGTAGGCCTTCAGCGCTTCGTACAGCGTTTCGGGCGTGGCGGCGCCCTGGCGCAGCTGCTCCTCGATGCGCAGCGCCAGCCGCGGCAGCAGCGCGTCGCCCAGCATGCGCTGGTAGGCCGCGCGGGCGGCGCTGTCGAGCTTGCGGCCCTGGAACAGGCCCATGCGCAGCGACCACGGGATCGGGCCTTCGGTGGCGGCCAGCGCGCGCGTGGCCTCCAGCGCGGGCACGATGGGCAGGATGTCGGCGCTGGCGCGGTTGGGCGTGGCCTGCAGCAGCTGGCGCACCTGCTCGGCACGGGCCGAGACCTCGCCCACATAGCGCCGGTTCTGCACGTAGCTCAGGCCCCAGGCGCCCAGCAGGCCGATGCCGAGCACGCCGACCAGCGCGTAGCCGCCCACCGACAGCGCGGTGCGCTGGCGCTCCCAGCGGCGGTTGGTGCCGCCCAGGCCGGCCTCGGCGAACACGACCTCCTGCAGCAGGCGGTTCAGGAAGTAGGCCCGGCCACTGGCCTGGTTGGGCGGGATCAGCGCATGTTCCAGCCGGTAGCTGCGCGCCACCGCGCCCAGCACCCGGTCGATGGGCGTGCCCTCCTGCGTGCCGCTGACGAAATAAACGCCGCGCAGCTGCGCGCGCGTGGCCTCGAAGGAGGAGGGCGCGAATACGCCTTCGACAAACTCCTGCAGCACCTGGCGCAGGCCGGCGAACTGCTCGGGAAAGCCGTAGATGCGGGCGCGGCGCTGCGGGTCTCGTTCGAGCTGAAGCCGATCAATCAGGCCGTCCAGCAGGCGCTGCTGCAGCGCCTCGAACTCGGGCCCGAAGGCGGCCAGTGGTGCAGTGCTTTCGCGGCCGAAGGTGAAGCCCCAGGGTGCCGCGCGCTGGTCCTTATCCAGCGTGGCGAAGTAGTCCATGAAGCCGGCCAGCAGGTCGGCCTTGGTGACCAGCAGGTAGATCGGGAAGCGGATGTCCAGGTCCTTGTGCAGCTCCTGCAGCCGGGCGCGCACAGTGGCCGCGTGTTGCGCGCGCTCACCCGGGCTGCGCGCCAGCAGGTCCGAGACCGACACGGTGACCAGCGCGCCGTTGAGCGGCTGGCGCGGCCGCGAGCGGCGCAGCATCTGCAGGAAGCCGCCCCAGGTGGCGCGGTCGGTGCCGGGGTCGCTGTCCTGCGTGGTGAAGCGGCCGGCGGTGTCGATCAGCACCGCCTGGTCGGTGAACCACCAGTCGCAGTGGCGCGTGCCGCCCACGCCGCGGATGGCCTGCTCGCCCATCTGCTCGGCCAGCGGAAACTTCAGCCCGCTGTGGCGCAGCGCGGTGGTCTTGCCCGAGCCGGGCGCGCCGATGATGAGGTACCACGGCAGCTCGTAGAGGTAGCGCCCGCCGAGCTTGCCGGCCCAGCCCTTGAGGCGGCTGCTGCTGCCGAAGCGGGCACGCTGCAGCGTCAGCATGGCCTGGCGGAAACGCTCGCTGACGGCAGCCATGTCCGGGCTCTCGCGCTCGGCAGCCTGGGAAGGCGGCTGCATCAGCTGCTGCACCACGGCGGTGTTGCCACGCCTGGCGCGCCAGCGGCTCCAGGCGACCCAGATCACGACCAGCGCCACCAGCACGCCAATGGTGATCCAGCGCGAGGCTTCGGTTTCCAGCGGCCGCTTCTCGCCAATGGCCACCATCGGCCCGACGATCCAGACCAGCAGCGAGACCGCCAGCAGCAGCACCGCGAGCAGCACCCAGCGGTTGAAGATCCAGCCCAGCACGCGTTTCATCTGGCGGCTCCGCTGGCGGCCTGGGCCGGCGCCGTGGCTTCAGGGTTGCGCGCATTGACCATCAGGCTGATCTCCACGCGCCGGTTCATGGCCTTGTTGGCGGGGCTGTCGTTGGGGACCAGCGGCTCGGCGTCGGCCCGGCCTTCGGCGCGCACGCGCTCGGGCGCAACCTGGTGCGACACCAGCAGCTGGCGCACGGCCTGGGCACGTTCGTCGGACAGGTGCCAGTTGGACGGGAAGCGCGGCGTGCGGATGGGCGAGCTGTCGCTGTGGCCGGTGACCAGCACCGCGCCGGGCATTTGCGCCAGCGCGGCGGCAATGCGCAGCATCAGCGCCTCGCGCTCGGGTGCCAGCGTGGCACTGGCGGGCGGGAACAGGCCGTCGCCGCGCAGCGTGATGACGCTGCGGTCCACCTCGTCGCGCACGACGACCTGGCCGCTCTTGATGTCCGGCTGCAGGAACTGCGCGAGCCGCGGCTTGGCGGGCGGCGGTGGCGGGGCAACGACAGGCGGCGTGAGCCGCAGCGACTGGATCTGGCCGAACACCGGGTCCGAACGCTCGGCCAATGACAGCGAAAGCGCGAGGTACACGCCGACCAGCAGCAGCGCCATGACGGCCGCAGAGGCGGCCAGCGGCAGCCAGCCCAGGTGGCGGCGCTGCCGCGTGGCCTCGACCTGCCAGTGCTGGGCCAGTGCCGGTGCATGGTCGCCGCGCTGGGTCTTGAGGATCTGCGCCAGCCGGTCGCGCACGGCTTCGAGCTGCGCGCGGCCGTTGTCGATCACCCGGTAGCGGCCTTCGAAGCCCAGCGTGAGCACCGCGTAGATCAGCTCCAGCAGGTCGCGGTTGACGTCAGGCTTCTCGGCCAGCCGGGCCATCAACTGGAAGACCTTTTCACCGCCCCAGGTCTCGTTGTGGAACATGGACAGCAGGCTGTGGCTGGCCCACACGCCGGAGCCGCCCCAGGGCGTGTCGGCGGCGGCCTCGTCGATCATGGTGCACAGCACGTAGCGCGTGGCCATCACGCGCTCGGGCGCGATGCCGGCGGCCGCGGCTTGCGCCGCAAAGTCGCGGATGCCCTGGGCCAGCGCGTTGCGCAGCGCAGCAGGGTCGTCCACGCGGCGGGTGGCGCGCAGCTGCGGCACCAGCAGCAGCAGGCGGTTGGCCAGCGTGAGCAGCGGGTTCAGGCCGGGGGCGGTGCTGGCGGCCTCGTCGGCCGTGTCCTGCTGTGCTGGCGCGGCGGGTGTGTTGCGCAGCGCCGCAGCGGCACCGCCGGGGCGCGGCTTGATGAAGGTGCTCTGGTCGTCGAAACCGGCGAAGGGGTCATTCAAGGCGGAGGGGTCCATGGCGGTTCCCGTGGCTTACTGCCGAATGGCCCACAGCTCGAGTTCCAGGCCGGGGAAGTCACCGGCCACATGCAGCGCCAGGCTGCCGGCACGCTCCAGCTGCTTCCACAGCTCGCCGCCACGGTCCAGCTCGAAGTAGTGGAAACCGGCATGGAAGGGCAGCTGGCGTGGCGCCACCGGCAGCGAGCGCAGGGCCACGCCCGGCAGCTGCAGGTTCACCAGGTCGCGGATGCGGTCCACCGGCCCGAGCTTGGACTGCGCCGGAAAGCGTTGGCGCAGCTGCTCGGCCTGCAACTGCGCGTTCACCGCGAGCACGAAGTTGGCGCTGCGCAGCAGGCTGGCGTCCGGCACCACGGCCGTGCGCACGCCGTGCGAGCGGTCCACCAGCTCGATCTGCTGCGCATTGCGCTCCAGCACCACCGAGAGCATGCGGCGCAGCTCGTCCAGCAGCGGCGCGAAGCTGGCGCGCAGGTCGTCGTGCCGGTAGAGCGGGTACTCGGTGGCCAGGCGCGATTCGCTGACCAGCGTGGCCAGGTCGCCGGCGAGTTGCAGGCAGTCGCGGTGCAGGGTTTCGGGGTGCGCGCTGGGCGCCTGCGCATGCTGGCGGAACAGCGGCGCGGCGCGGTTCAGCGCCTGCAGCATCAGGAAGTCCGCCAGCTCGGAGACGCCGTTGCCGAGCTGGCCCATGCGCGAAGCCAGCAGCTGCGCGCGCTGCTGCACCAGCCCGTGCAGCAGCGAGGCCATGGCCGAGAGGTGGCCGCTGGCGTCGATGCGGGTCTGCGGCGCGATGTAGGCGCGGTCCAGCACCAGTTGCTGGTCGCTGCGGCGCTCCAGCACGCGGGCCACGCCGAGCGCGGCATGGCCATCGCCCAGCTCGCGCGAGGGCATCAGCCGCAGGCACAGCGCGCCGGTCTGCACCGGCTCGGGTTCGTCGCTGGCGTTGGTGAGGTCGCGCAGCGTGTGGTCGGCCACGCGGTAGCGCAGCAGTTCGCCGGTGGGCTCGCCGTCGAACGCGACCTGGTTCACACCTTCGCGGGCCATTGGCGCGGCCAGGCAGATGGTGTCGCCCTTCAGGTCGGCCGGCACGTCCAGCGGGGCGGGGGCGGCGTCGGCCTGCGGGATCAGGAAGGGCGTGCCGTCGGGCAGTACGCCGCTGGCGCGCAGCACGCCCAGCCGGCCGGTGGACAGCAGCGCCTCGTCCAGCACCAGCTCGGTGAAGCCCCAGCCGTGCGGTGCCAGCGCGCGCACGCGCAGGTCCACCAGGTGTTCGAGGTAGCGGGTTTCCTGCTGGAAGTGGTGCGGCAGCAGGAACATGCCCTGCGTCCAGACGACCTTGTTGCGGTGTGAACTCACGGTTGCACGACCGCGCTGACCGCCAGCTCGTCTGCCTGGATCAGCAACTGCTGCTGCTTGCCGGGGGTGACGGCAACGACGCTGCGCCACTTCGCGTGTTCGATGTCGCGGTACGCCGCGAAGACGGCGATGAAGCGCGTCTCGGGGGCCAGCGTCTTGTTCAGCGCGCGGCGCTCGCCTGGCGCCAGCGTGAACTCCTCGCGTGCCACCACTTCCGTGCCCAGCTCGGCCTGGTCGCGCTGGTAGAGCGAGACGAAGTCGGCGGCATTGAAGGCGTTGGCGGTCTTCAGCTCATAGACCCGCAGCAGCAGCGGCGAGGGTCGCTGGCTGACGCTGGGGTTGACCCGCGCCGAGGCCGCGATGCTGCCGGACACGACGGTCGGCTTGGGCGGCGGCGGGGCCGACGCGCAGGCCGCCATCAGCAGCGCCGCGGCGCAGGCGCTGCTTGCCGAACCCGCGAAGCCGTGACGCATGTTGACCATCTGGAATGCCTTTGGAGACCGGTGGCCAGAATAGCCAGCCGGGCAGGCCGCGCCGCGTGACCAAGGTCATCGGCCGGGTGCCTGCCTGAACGCAAGGCTGAGCTTCCAGATGGCCTGCGGCGACGGCGGCTTCGCCCGTCGCAAGACATGCCGCTGGCGCTGCGCGCCTCGCCCGAATCTGCAGCGCTGTTGCAGATGCTCGACGAACAGCCGAACACGCTCGCCGTTGCGCAGTGACCCGTTCGACGGTCACCCGAGCCGGGCTCAGGCGGGCAGCTCGAACTCGATGCCGATCTGGGAGCCGTAGATGGGGTAGCGGATCTTGCAGCGGTAGCCGCGCAGCCGCGCCGCGTCGATGCCGGCCACCGCGCACACATGGCGAAGCAGCTCCCCATAGCGCGGGTATTCCGGCAGGCGGAAGGCGTCCGGGCCGGTGCCCAGGGACTGCACGGTCTCGACCATGTCCAGCCGGTCGTTGCGCCGTGCAGCGTCGTTGGGATGGGCGGCCCCCCGCACGACGGTGTCGAAGATGTGAACCTCGGCCCGCGAGTCAGGCCAGACCTCATCGTGCAGCCAGACGTCCACGATGAAGTACTCGCATGGCGGCTCCGCGTGCCCGCCGATGCCAGCGGTGGACGAATCGCTGGTTCTGCGCCTGCGATTGAAGTTGGACAGCAATTGGCCGCAGACGTAGTCGACGCCGGGTGCGTCGTCGCTTCGGCCCAGCGGCAGGCCGGAAATCGTCGTTTCGACGAACACGCTGCTGTGCTGGACGGTTTCGACCAGATCGGGCGTCACGGTCGAGAAGCCGGCCAGCAACATGTCGCTGGCCTTCGCAATGGGCCGACCTTCGAGCGAAGTCACGGTGTGATGCGCGCCGGGGGGCACGAACCACGATCCGACGTTGCGCAGCAGCCCCGAAGGGCGCGTGCGGCGGCAGCCCAGCAGCGCATCGATGCCCACGGAGCTGAAGTTTTCGGCGCCGGGGGTCGGGAAGATGATGCCCGCGCTCAGCACCACGTCCGCCTGCACGCCGCGCAACGCGCTCATGGCCTTGAAGGCGGCGGCCTTGTGGCGTGCCTCGAATGCTGCGCGCGACTCCACGACCCAGTCGCTCAACACGGCGTCGAAGGCCGCACGGTCGCCGAAATCGGTATCGATGAAGTGGCCCAATTCGTCTACCGCGGCCGCTACCTTGGTGATGCAGTCGCGGTCGACATCGGCAGCGGACGCGCCCCGCAGCATCTGGCGCAGCGCCTCCTGGCCGGGGATCGAGTTCAGCGTCGTGAGCGGGTCGCCGCCACGCACCGAGGTCAGCAGCCGGCTGACCACCGGCTGGCTGAGCTGCAGCACCTCGCGAATCGAGCGCTGGTCGCGCATGCCGCGCCGCCCCAGCTCAGAGACGAGGGTCGAGAGGGCATCCTGCAACTTGCGGCCCAGCAGTTCGGCGCGCTGACGCAGCGCGGTGTCGCGGCTTTCGGAAATCATGAGCATGTCGGCCATGGCGAAAGCATAGCAGCTACGCGTTAGGGATATTCTGAGAATGTTCCAGGAAAATCCTTGCAAAGGATCGAGGCTGGTCCTATCCTGACCTGACACGCGATTTGAGACACGGCCGACGACCCGCAGGGCGGCGCCGATGCCCATCGCGCCCGCCGTTGTTTCCGAGGAGAGAGTCCGATGTCACGTTTTTCTCTGCACGTCCTTGCCAGACGCCTGATCGTCCTTTCTGCGCTGGTGAGCCCGCTCGCCTGGGCTGGCATCAAGGACGTGGAGCCCAACAACAGCTGCGCTGCGCCGCAGAACCTGGGCCAGACCAGCAAGGTCAAGCTGTCCGGCACCATCGATGCGTCGGACGTCGATTTCTACACGCTGACCGCCAAGCCCGGCCAATTGCTCCAGATCGACATGCGCGGCGCGCCATCGGGCGCCGGCACGCTGGGCAACATGCTGATGGGCCTGCTGGATGCCGACTGCAGCGTCGTGCAGTACAGCGACAACTCCGAGAACGGCCTGGAGGCACGACTGGTCTTCATGGCGCCCGCTGACGGCGTGGTCCGCATCGCCGCCGCGGGCGATCCGGATTTCGGCTTCACCGGCGCCAATACCTCGACCGGGACCTACAAGCTGACCATCGGCCCGCCCACGGTGCCGGTGATCGCCTTCAGCGGCAACCTTACGGATGCGGTCACGGGCCTGCCGTTGACCAAGGCCGACTTTGCCGTCGTGAACCTGATGTCCTGCCCTTCGGCGGATTACCAGATCTGCACGACCTACAGCGCACAGGGCATCCCCGACGCGAATGGCCACTACGCGATCGCCCAGGCCTTGCCGCCCGGCGTGTACCAGATCCGCGTGCTTGCCGACAACCACGCCAGCAAGAACCTGGCGCCGGTCACCGTCACCGGCTTCGAGGGCAAGTCGACCAAGAACTACGCGCTGGCGCCGCTGCCCATGGTGGTGTCGGACATGACCCCGTGCCAGACCATCGCGGCCGGCGGGAGCTGCAAGTACTCCTATGTGTTGTCGAACACGACGAGCAAGACCCTGAAGACCAGCGTCTGGTCGCAGACCGAGCAAGGTCCCAACGGCTCGCCGATGTTCCGCACCAACTACACGATGGGCAAGTCGACCAGCGCACCGATGGCGATCAAGCTCGCGCCGGGTGAATCCAAGAAGGTCACGCAGTCGATGTCCTTGAGCGACATGCTGTCGGGCAGCACGGGCGCCTTGTACGTCTACGCTTCCACGGCTGACGACCAGACCAACACCATCGGCTACGGCTACGGCTTCAACTACACCGTGACGGCGGCCGACAAGGCTGTTTCGACCGTGCGCTCGGCCCAGGCCATGAAGCCCCTGATGGCCCGGCAGCTGCAAGCCACGGCGCGCAGCGGGCCCGCTGCGTCGGCAGCGAGCGACGTCATCAGCGGCGTGGCGCTGGATCCGGTGACGAATCAACCGATCACGGACGGCAGCGTGGCGGTGCAGCTTCAGGGCTGCCAGGACCCGAGCCTCGACCTCTGCATGGGCACCAAAGCGCTGTTCACCGTGGACGCCAACGGCAAGTATTCGTACAACGCGCGCCGCCTGGCGCCGGGGCACTACCAGCTCTGGGCATTCCGCCAGGACGGCACGACCTACGGCCTGAACTACTCGCAGGCCTTCGACTACGCAGGCGGCGCCGCCACCGTCGACATCACGGCCGCGAAGGCGCCGGTCAAGTACGGCCCGGTCACGGCGTGTGCAGGTGCCGACGCGCTGCCTGTCGGCACGCCTTGCAAGGCCACCTACGACCTGACCAATGTCACCTCGGCGCCGCTGACGGTGGACCTGTGGGCCGTGGTCTCGACCTACGAGACCGGCTCGGTCCAGGGCTACAGCCAGTACAGCGTGGGGGTGGACGGCAGCAGCACCTTGAGCAGCGTCACGATCGCCCCCGGCGCCACGCTGACCGTCTCGCACAGCCTTCCACTGGCCAAGCAGCTGCCTTCGGGCACCTATGCCAGCACGGAGTTCTTTGCCAGCGTGCCGGGCAAGCAGGCGATGACCCTGGGCAACGCATCCGGCTTCTACGTCAACATCGTGCCCTGATGGCATGCACGCCGGTTGGCGTGCATGCCCCGGGGAAGCGCCCCCACCATCGCGAAGCCTGGCCGCGACCCTGCCAGGCGCGGAATCACCTCACGCGCAGCTCCCGCGCTGCGGCCACCATGTGGCGCAGCGCGGCCTCGGTTTCGGGCCAGCCGCGGGTCTTCAGGCCGCAGTCGGGGTTGACCCAGAGCTGCTCGGGCGGGATGACTTCGGCGGCCTTGCGCAGCAGGCGCAGCATTTCGGCTGTGGTCGGCACGCGCGGTGAGTGGATGTCGTAGACGCCGGGGCCGATCTCATTGGGGTAGCGGAAATCGCCGAAGCCGCGCAGCAGTGCCATGTCGGAGCGGCTGGTTTCGATGGTGATCACGTCGGCATCCATCGCGGCGATGTCCGGCAGGATGTCGTTGAATTCGGAGTAGCACATGTGGGTGTGGATCTGCGTGGCGTCCGCCACGCCGCTGGCCGAAACACGGAAGGCACGCGCGGCCCACTTCAGGTAGGCCGGCTGCTGTGCGCGACGCAGCGGCAGGCCTTCGCGGATGGCCGGCTCGTCGATCTGGATCACCGCGATGCCGGCGGCTTCGAGGTCGGCCGCCTCGTCGCGCATGGCCAGCGCGATCTGCAGCGCGGTGTCGGCGCGTGGCTGGTCGTCGCGCACGAAGGACCATTGCAGGATCGTGATTGGGCCGGTCAGCATGCCTTTCATCGGCTTTTTCGTCAGGCTTTGCGCGTAGGTCGTCCAGCCGACCGTCATCGCCTGCGGGCGGGCCACGTCGCCGAACAGCACCGGCGGCTTCACGCAGCGTGAACCGTAGCTCTGCACCCAGCCGTTGGCGGTGAAGGCAAAGCCGTGCAACTGCTCGCCGAAGTACTCGACCATGTCGTTGCGCTCGGCCTCGCCGTGCACCAGCACGTCCAGCCCCAGCGCCTCCTGGCGCGCCACGGCCAGCGCAATCTCCTGCTGCATTGCCGCCTCGTAGGCAGGCTGGTCGAGCTGGCCGCGCTTGAAGGCCGCGCGCGCCGCGCGGATCTCGGCCGTCTGCGGGAAGGAGCCGATGGTGGTGGTGGGGAAGGGCGGCAGGCGCAGGCGCTCGCGTTGCAAGGGCTGGCGCTGCGCGAAGGCGCTGGCGCGGCGATCGGCATGGGCCGGCAGTTGCGCCAGGCGCTCGCCCACGGCCGGGCGGCGCACACGCGGGCTGGCCGCGCGCGAAGCCACCGCGGCGCGGGCGGCAAACAGCTCGGCGCGCACGGCGGTTTCGCCTTCGTTCAGCGCACGCTGGATGACACGCAGCTCGGCCAGCTTCTCGGTCGCGCCGGCCAGCCAGCTGCGCAGTTCGGCGTCCAGCGCGGCGTCATGGGCCAGGCTGACGGGCACGTGCAGCAGCGAGCATGAAGGCGCGATCCACAGCTCGCCGCCGCGCCGGGCCAGCGCCGGGCGCAGCAGGGCAAAGGCCCGATCCAGGTCGGTGCGCCAGATGTTGCGGCCGTCCACGATGCCGATGGACAGCACGCGCTGCGGCGGCAGCCAGTCCAGCACCGCCTGCAGCTCGTGGCCGGCGCGCACGGCGTCCACATGCAGGCCGGCGACCGGCAGCTTGCAGGCCAGGCTGAGGTGGTCCTCCAGCGGCGAGAAGTAGGTGGCCAGCAGCAGCGAGACGCCACAGTTGTGCAGCGCGTTGTAGCTGCGCTCGAAGGCCAGCGCCCACGCGCCGGGCAGGTCCAGCCCGAGGATGGGCTCGTCGACCTGCACCCATTGCACGCCCGCAGCCGCCAGCTGGACCAGCAGCTCGCGGTAGACCGGCAGCAGGTCGTCCAGCAGGTCCAGCTTGTCCAGGCCCTCGGCCTTGGCCTTGCCCAGCCACAGGAAGCTCAGCGGGCCGATCAGCACCGGCCTGGCCTCGTGGCCCAGCGCCTGCGCCTCGGCCACCTCGGCCAGCAGGCGACCGGCGTTCAGGCGGAAACGGGTCTGCGCGTCGAACTCGGGCACCAGGTAGTGGTAGTTGGTGTCGAACCATTTGGTCATTTCCAGCGCCGGCTGGCCCGCCGCTGGCGAAGCGGCGCCGCAGCAGCAGGCTTCGTCGTGGGCGTGCGCCGCGGCCACGCCGCGCGCCATCGCGAAGTAGCGCGCGAGCTCGGGCTCGTCGCCGCTGAAGCCAAAGCGCGCCGGCTCGCAGCCCAGCAGCTGGATGTGGTTGGCCACCTGGTCGTAGAAGGCGAAGTCGCCCACCGCCACGCTGGCCAGCCCATGGTCGCGCTGCAGCTCCCAATGGCGCACGCGCAGGCGCTGGCCCTGCGTTTCCAGCTCTGCCGGGCTCAGCTCGCCGCGCCAGTGGCGCTCCAGCGCCTGCTTGAGTTCGCGCTGCGCGCCCATGCGCGGAAAGCCCAATGTATGAGTACGGATCATGTTCAAGCCAGATGTGTATGAATTCAGCTTGAATGATCGGCGGCCGCTCACTATGATTCAACCGAAACTTTCTTCTGATCATCCTGAGTCTGGCTCATGACCGTTTCGCACGTCTCCGCCCAATCCCCGCTGGAGCTTCGGCACCTGAAGACCCTGCTGGCCTTGCGCGAAGCGGGCAACCTCTCACGTGCGGCGCAACTGCTCAACCTCACGCAGTCCGCGCTGTCGCACCAGCTCAAGGGGCTGGAGGCGCACTACGGCGTGACGCTGTTCGAGCGCAAGGCCAACCCGGCCAGCTTCGGCGCCGCCGGCCAGCGCCTGCTGCGCCTGGCAGACGCCGTGCTGCCGCTGTTCGACGAAGCCGAGCGCGACGTGCGCCGGCTGGTCCAGGGCTCGGCCGGCCAGCTGCGCATTGCCGTGGAATGCCACACCTGCTTCGACTGGCTGATGCCGGCGATGGACGCCTTCCGCAGCCGCTGGCCCGAGGTGGAGCTGGACATCGTCTCCGGCTTCCACGCCGACCCGATCGGCCTGCTGCACCAGGACCGCGCCGAGCTGGCCATCGTCTCCGAGGTGGACGAAGACGAAGCCGGCGTGGCCGTGCACCCGCTGTTCAGCTTCGAGATCGTGGCGCTGCTGCCCAAGGGCCACCCGCTGCTCGCCAAGCCCTGGCTGGAAGCGGCAGACTTTGCCGACCACACGCTGATCACCTATCCGGTGCCAGACGAAATGCTGGACCTCGTGCGCCGCGTGCTGCAGCCCGCCGGCATCACCCCGCCACGCCGCACCAGCGAACTGACCATCGCGATGCTGCAACTCGTCGCCAGCGGCCGCGGCCTGGCCGCGCTCCCACTCTGGGCCGTCGAAAGCTACCTCGCCCGCGGCTACGTCGCCCGCCAGCGCATCGGCGAGCCCGGTCTCACCGGCCGCCTGTACGCCACCAGCACCACAGCCATGGCCGAAAAGCCCTTCATCGCCGACTTCGTGAGCATCATGCGGGAAACATCGCTGCTGAACCTGCCGG
This sequence comes from Ideonella azotifigens, assembly GCF_021043325.1. Lineage (NCBI taxonomy): Bacteria > Pseudomonadati > Pseudomonadota > Betaproteobacteria > Burkholderiales > Sphaerotilaceae > Ideonella > Ideonella azotifigens. Next base: position 86,139 of record NZ_JAJNKD010000021.1, on the reverse strand, counting down.
GGGTGAACCTGCTGCCGCCCGCTTTCCACCTTGCCTTGCCTGCCCCATGAACCGCTGGTGGCCGCCGCCGTGCCCGCGCTGGGCCGTCGAAAGCCAGCTCGCTGCCGAAGCCTGTTGGCGCTCGGCAAGGCATGCTGGCAGGGGGAGAATCACGGTCTGGACTGCCCCTTGGTCGGCTGGGCAGCCTGTCCCTTCTCTACGGCTGGTGCCGTCAAACCCCTCATGACCGACGCTCAATACACGACATTGCCACAGTGGCCCAACGCTTATCCGGCCAGCGGCGCCAGCGCCACCCTGAAACGCCTCAACGAGGATTTCATCGTGACCGAGTTGCCGCTGCAGCTGCCCTCCGGTGAGGGCGAACACATCTGGCTGGACATCGAAAAGAACGGTGCCAACACCGCCTTCGTCGCCCAGCAGCTGGCCGAGGCCGCCGGCGTGCAGGAAAGGGACGTGGGTTATGCCGGGCTCAAGGACCGCTACGCCATCACCCGCCAGTGGTTCAGCATCTACCTGCCGATTGGGAAAGGGAAAGGCGAGACGCCCGACCTGACCCAGCTTCAGCACCCGGAATTCAAGGTACTGGGCCAGAGCCGCCACGTGAAGAAGCTGCGCCCCGGTGATCTGCAGGGCAACCGGTTCCGCATCGTGCTGCGTGACCTGACCGGTGACCGCGAAGCCTTGGAGACCAGTCTCAAGGCCGTTGCGTCGCATGGCGTGCCCAACTACTTCGGCGCTCAGCGCTTCGGCTTCGAGGGCGGCAATGTCGAGCAGGGACGGGCCATGCTGGCGCGCGAAATCCGCGTGCGCAACCCGAAGAAGAAGGGCATCTACCTGTCGGCGGTGCGCTCCTTCGTCTTCAATGAAGTGCTGGCGCTGCGCATTCAGCAGGGACTTTGGGGCAAGACCCTGCCCGGTGACGTGATGGACGAGGCGGGCGGGCCCACCGGGCCGCTCTGGGGACGGGGCCGCGTGAGCACCACCGATCAGGCGCAGGCCCTGGAAATGGGCGTGGCCGAACGTCACGCCACTTTGTGCGACGGCATGGAACACGCCGGTCTGGATCAGGCGCGCCGCGCGCTGGTGGCCAGGCCGGTGGACATGTCATGGGAATGGCCGCAAGCCGGTCAACTGGTGCTCACGTTCTCTTTGCCTGCAGGCAACTACGCCACGTCCGTTCTGGACGAAATCCTCCGCACCACGGAGCCTGAGCGGCACACGGAGAACGAGTCTGCGGCTGTCGAATGACGGTGTCCTCATCTCGGGTTGAAGGGCTTTGGCGACGATCACGCCGTGCCAGCGGTCGCTCTGTCACGCCGCCGGGCGCCGACGCAGCGGATGGATTGAAGCGTGAGCAGAGCGGGGTGGATGCTCGACGTAACATGCCGGCTCGCCGGGCAAGCGGTCCGGCGGGATTTGAATCCGTGCGTCGCTCATCGAGCGACGCGACACCACTTCCAGGGGAAATGGCATGGCACTGAAGTTGGGCCTGGTGGGCATTGGCAAGATCGCCCGCGATCAACACATTCCGGCGCTGACCGCCGATCCGCGCTTTGAACTGGTGGCTTGTGCCAGCCGCAATGCGCGGGTGGACGGCGTGGCGAACTTCGCCGACGTCGAGACCATGCTGGCGGAGGTGAAGGACCTCGATGCGATCTCGATCTGCACGCCGCCCCAGGCTCACTTCGAGGCCGCGCTCGCCGCGCTGCGGGCCGGCAAGCACGTGATGCTGGAGAAGCCGCCCGCGGCGACGACCCGGCACATTGCGCTGCTGCAGGCCGAAGCGCAGCGCCAGGGCCGCACCCTGTTCCAGACCTGGCACTCGCGCTTGGCGGCGGGTGTGGACGCGGCGCGCGAATGGCTGAGCAGCCGCACGCTGACCGGCGGCACCATCACCTGGAAGGAAGACGTGCATCACTGGCATCCCGGCCAGCAATGGATCTTCGAGCCGGGCGGGCTGGGGGTGTTCGACCCGGGCATCAATGCGCTGTCGGTGCTGACCGAGGTGTTGCCGGGCGAAGCCGTCGTGCACGAGGCCACGCTCGATTTCCCGGAAAACCAGCAGGCGCCCATTGCGGCCCAGCTGGCGCTGCGCACGGAGGCCGGTGTCATGGTGAACGCGGAATTCGACTTCCGCCAGAAGGGCGAGCAGACCTGGGACATTGAGCTCGTGACCACGACCGGCCGCCTGAAGCTGACCCACGGCGGCGGCGCGTTGCAGATCGACGGCCAGCCGCTGGCGGCCGACGCAGCCCTGGCGGGCGAGTACCCCCGGCTGTACGCGCGTTTTGCCGAGCTGTGCATGGCCGGCGAGTCGGAGGTCGACTGGCGGCCATTCCAGCTGGTGGCCGATGCCTTCCTGGTGGGACGGCGGCGAATCGTCGCGGCGCATCAGGTCTGAGCGCCTGAGCAGCGAGCGGCGAAAACGATCGGCTACTTCTTCGCCGGCTTGCGCTTGGCGGCCCTGGCCGCAGTGTTGGCCGCCACGCCGGCCCGGATCAAGGCCTTGAGCGCGGCCTCGTCCGGCTTTTCGCCTTCGCGGATGTCGATGGCACGGCGCACGTTGCCTTCGAGGCTGGCATTGAAGAGCCGGTGCGGGTCGGGCAGGGCAGCGCCTTTGGCGAAGGTGAGCTTGACGACCTGCTTGTAGGTCTCGCCGGTGCAGACGATGCCGTCATGCGAGAAGACCGGCGTGCCGGGCGAGGTGGGCTTGGCCCATTTCCATTCTTCTTCGATTTCGGGATCGGCCTCGTGGATGAGCTGGCGGACCCAGGCCAGCGTTTCGCCTCGCCAGTCGCCGAGCGCCTGGATCTTCTGGGTGATGTTCTCTGTCGCCGTCATTTCTGTCTCTCCTTCTCGGGTGCCGATGACACGCCGTGGCGCTGCGGCTTGTTCGCTGACCTGCGGGATCAGTCGGCCGCGGGCGAAGCGGTGCTGGTGGTTTGTGGGTCGAACAAGGCCATGGCCTGCTTGGCGACCTGACGGGTGTCGTGCCATGCATAGGCGCCCACGCCGACTGCGCCGGCCACCGGCACCCAGCGGCTCACGCCATGGCCCAGTGCGCGCTGGCTGAGGTGCAGGCCGATGGCACCGGCCACGCTTTGCAGCACCTGCGCGCCGGCTTCCTTGACCAGCACGCGCTGGCCCATGCGCACGGCGAGGTCACGCACCGCCTGCGCAGCCGTGTGGCGGAACAGGCAGTACAGCATCTGTTCGCGTGTCGGTGCATGTTGGGTGCCGTAGATCGCGGCAATGTCGGCCACCATCTGCGCCTGGATGCGCCAGACCGCCACCAGTTCCGGCAGGATGGTCAGCCAGCCCAGCGGACCCGGAGGCAGCGCCAGCGTGCCGGCCGCCACGCCGGCCTTGCGGGCGGCACGCTGGGCCAGCTGCCAGGCGGCGTCTGCCGGCTGCGAGCTGGCGAGCTCCCGGGCCGGCGGCACGCTGCTGACCAGGTTCAGCACGGCTTCACCGAGCCGGACGGCGACAGAGGACGAATCGCTGCTCATTTGGCGTCAACTGGGGGCGTTCGGGGCGACTGCAAGCATCGCGCAACGATTCTTGACATCCCGGCAGCCTTGCTCAGCGCGGCGGCAACCGGGCAACAGCGGGGCTGCGGTATCGTCCCCAGGCTGATGAATGCAAGCCTCATGCCCCCCGAAACGTCCCCGGAACCTGCCGTTGCCACCCGCCCGCGCGGCGAGCGCTTTGACCGCCTGGATGCCTTGCGTGGCGTCGCCATCCTGTGGATGGCCTCCTTCCACTTCTGTTTCGACCTGAACCACTACAACCTGCTGACGCCGCACCAGCGCTTCCTGTCCGACCCGTTCTGGACCACGCAGCGCACGCTGATCGTCACGCTGTTCCTCAGCTGCGCGGGCCTGGGCCAGGCGGTGGCGCTGGCGGCCGGGCAGGGCTGGCCGCGCTTCTGGCGGCGCTGGGCCCAGGTGGCCGGCTGCGCGGCGCTGGTCTCGGCCGGCTCGGCGCTGATGTTCCCGCACAGCTGGATCAGCTTTGGCGTGCTGCACGGCATTGCGGCGATGCTGCTGCTCACGCGCTTGCTGGCGCCTGCGCTGATGCGGCGCGGTGCGGCCGGGCTGTGGGCCTTGGCCGGGCTGGGCGTGGTGGCGCTGGCCTTGCCGCGGGTGTGGCAGTCGCCGCTGTTGAATGGCCGCTGGCTGAACTGGACCGGGCTGGTCAGCGAGCTGCCCTTCACCGAGGACTATGTGCCGGTGCTGCCGTGGCTGGGCGTGATGCTGCTCGGCGTGGCCGCCGGCCTGTGGCTGCTGGCGCACCGGCGGCACTGGCTCTCGGGTGCGGTGCCGCCGCCGCTGCAGCCGCTGGCGGTACTGGGCCGCTGGTCGCTCAGCTTCTACATGGTGCACCAGCCGGTGTTGATCGGCGGCGTCATGGCCTGGGTGGCGTTCAGCCAGTGGTAGGCTAGAAGGTTGGCGGGCGCGTTGGCGCCCGTCCCAGCCTGCTGCCTCCACCAGGGCCTTCCGAGTCCATTTCCCCATGTCCACCAGCTTTCTCTACGGCTTCCATGCCGTCACCGTGCGCCTGAAAACGGCGCCGGAATCCATCCTCGAGATTCACCTTGATGCCAGCCGGCGCGACGCGCGCATGCGCGGCTTCGCAGACCGCGCCCGCGAGGCCGGCATCAAGCTGGTGGACAGCGACGATGATCGGCTGAGCAAGATGTCCGGCGGGCCGCGCCACCAGGGCGTGGTCGCGCGGGTCAACCCGGTCAAGCAACGGCATTCGCTGGACGAGGTGCTGGAAGAAGTGGAAGCCGCGAAGCTCGACACTGCGCTGGTGCTGGTGCTGGACGGCGTGACCGACCCCCACAACCTCGGCGCCTGCCTGCGCGTGGCCGATGGTGCCGGCGCCCAGGCCGTGATCGCACCGACCGACCATGCCGTGGGCCTGAACGCCACGGTGGCCAAGGTGGCCTCGGGCGCGGCCGAGTCGGTGCCCTACCTGATGGTGACCAACCTGGCGCGTGCGCTCAACGAGATGAAGGAGCGCGGCGTGCGCATCATCGGCGCCAGCGACGACGCAACGCAGACGCTGTACGACGTGGACCTGACCGGCCCGGTGGCCCTCGTGCTGGGCGCCGAAGGCCCGGGCATGCGCCAGCTCACGCGCAAGACCTGCGATGAGCTGGTCAGCATTCCGATGGCCGGTGCGGTGGAGAGCCTGAACGTGTCGGTGGCGGCAGCGGTGCTGCTGTACGAAGCGCGCCGGCAGCGCATGAAGGCCAAGCCGGCCTGATCAGTCCAGCGAGGGCATGATGACCGCGCCGTCGGCTGCCCATTCCACCAGCGTGATGCCCGGTTCCAGTGCCTCCAGGCGGCGGCGCTCCAGCTCCTGCGGCGAGAGCTGGCCCTGGCTGGAAGCCCAGGCATCGGCCGCATCGCGCTGGGTGCGCAGGCTGTCCGCATGCGCCAGCGCAGCCCGCATGTGCAGTCCCAGGTCGTCTTCCTGCCAGGGCTTGGTCAGGTAGCGGAACACGCCGATCTCGTTGACCGCCCGCTGCGCGGTGCCGAAGTCCGCCGAGCCTGTGAGCATCATGCGGGTGGAGTGCGGCTGCAGCTTGGCAAAGCGGCACAGGAAGTCCAGGCCGTCCATGCCAGGCATGCGGAGGTCGGAAATGACGATGTCGTAGCGCCGCTCCAGACCCATGGACAGCGCTTGCGCGCCGCCCAGTCCGGTGTCCAGACGCAGCTGCTTGCCGAACTGCTGGCGCAGCGCGCGCTGCAGTGCATTGAGGATCGCGGGTTCGTCGTCGACCAGCAGGACGTTGTGCATGGTGGGTTGCTCCGGGGGACGGGTGCGGATGAGGGTCAGGCAGGCGTGACGGCGGGTTCGCTGGCGCCGCCGGGTCGCTGCAGCGGAATGCTGAGCTGGAAGCAGGTGCGGCCGGGCACGCTCTGCACCTCGATGCGCCCACCGTGTTTCTGCACGATGCCGTAGGACAGCGACAGGCCCAGCCCGGTGCCCTTGCCAACCGGCTTGGTGGTGAAGAAGGGGTCGAAGATGCGGCCCAGGTGCTCGTGCGGGATGCCGGCGCCGTTGTCCTCGATCTGCACCCAGACCTGCTGCGTGTCGCAGCCCGTGCGGATGATGATCAGGCCACGTTCCTGCTGGATGGCCTGCGCGGCGTTCACCAGCAGGTTCATGAAGACCTGGTTCAACTCCGAGGGCAGGCACTGAACCTCGGGCAGCACGCTGTATTCGCGGTGCACGTCGGCCTTGTACTTGATCTCGTTGTTGACGATGTTCAGCGTCGACTCCAGGCCCTTGTGCAGGTCGCACCATTCCCATTCCTGCCGGTTGTCCACGCGGGAGAAGTCCTTCAGGTCCTGCACGATCTTGCGCACCCGGCCGATGCCCTCGCGCGACTCGGCCATCAGGCTGGGAATGTCCTGCTTCAGGTAGTCCAGCTCGATCTCCTCACGCAGCGCGCGCAGCTCGGTGGCCAGCGCCGGGTCGACAATGCCGGCTTCGGCCCGCTCATAGGCTTCGAGCATGCGGAACAGGTCGGCCAGGTAGCGCTCAAGGGTGCCGAAGTTCGAGAACACATAGCCCACCGGGTTGTTGATCTCGTGGGCCACGCCGGCCGCCAGCTGGCCAATGGAGGCCAGCTTCTCTGACTGCATCAGCTTGTCCTGCGCCTGGGCCAGCCGCTGGTTGAGCTTGCTGAGCTGCTCGTTGGCCAGCAGCAGCGCGCGCACCTTCTCGGGCGTGAGCATGGCTTCATCGTCAGCCATGGTGGGTGGGAGGGCTTGCGTGTTCATGGTGGGGTCGAAGAGCCTGCTGGCGGTCGCACGGGACCGGGCCTCACAGCGAAAGCGCGGCGCACATGTCGCGCACGCCGCCTTCGACGCTGGCAAACAGCCGCATGGCGCGGGCTTCGTCCAGCCGCAGCCGGGTCCAGACGGATAGGTCGATCTCCGGTACTGCTTCTTCGGCCAGGCCGGCGAGGTCCAGCGCATGGGCCACCGCGTCGCAGGCATGCACCAGGCCGGTCAGGTCCAGTGCGGCTGGGGCCGAGGCCGCCGCTGGCGGCGGCGCATGGTGCTGCGCAATGGCCTCGACGATGGGCGCCGGAAAGCGCCAGTGCACGGCCAGCAGCGCGCCCACCTGGCAATGGTCCTGCCCGAGCAGGGTTTGCTCGGCGCGCACACGTGGCACGTCCGTGCTGGTCATCAGCGCCTGCACCGCATTGCCGGCGGCCGGGAAGTGGGCGGCCAGCACCAGCTGGCCGATGTCATGCATCAGGCCGGCCAGGAAGGCCTGCTCCGGATCCAGGCCGCAATGCGATGCCAGCGAGCGGGCGCTCATGGCCACCGCGAGGCCGTGGCGCCAGTAGGCGGCGAAGTCGAAGCCGGCGCAGGCGCTGGCCGGGAAGGCCTGGGTCAGCGCCGCTGCGGCCAGCACGCCCGAGACGGTGCGCAGGCCCAGCATGCTGACGGCATCCGCGATGCGCGCCACGCGGCCCGGGGCGCCGTAGAAGGCCGAGTTGGCCAGGCGCAGGGTGCGCGCGGCCAATGCCGGGTCCTTCTCGATCAGCTGGATGCAGTGCTCCGCAGACAGGTTGTCGTTGCGCAGCACCTGCAGCACTTCCAGCACCGCCTGGGGCAGCACCGGCAGGTCCTTGACCTTGTGCGGCAGCTGCGACAGGCCGTAGGTGTCAAGCATGCCGAGTCTCTTCGTCGGAGTTGGGTGCGGCCGGCGTGCGCAGGCTGCGGTAGCGGCGCAGCAACGGCGCCAGCGGGTGGATGCGGCTTTCGCGCAGGGTGTGGCGGAACAGCTGCTGTTGCCGCGCGTCTGCGGGGGCGACCGCGGCCTGCGGTTCGGACGCGGGGGGCGGCGAGGCGGGGCGGGGCAGGGTGGGATCGGTCATCGGGCGGTCTCGGAAACGGTGGCCTGCAGCAGCGGCTCGGCGGTGAAAGGGGCTGGCATCGGGGGGCACATCAGCACCAGCATTTCGCCGCGCGGGCGGCCGTCGGGCGTGTAGATGCTGCGCTTCCAGGCCCGGCAGCGCTGGCCATGCACGAGCAGGGTGCCGGTGCCGCCCGGTGGCAAGGCCAGCGCCGGTGCCAGCAAGGGCCCGGGGGCCATGCCCAGCGGCAGTTGTTCGGCCGGCAGCCACTGGCGGGCGGTCTCGTTGACATAGGCCAGCAAGCCATCCGGGTCCAGACCCAGCACCGCTTGCGGCAGGCTGTCCAGCAGTTCATGGGCGCCGCCGGCGCTGGTCTGCAGCAGGGCGGCCTGTTCGCGCTGCTGGCCGAGCAGGCGCTCCAGGCGGGCATTCAGCTCGGCCATCTCGCGGTTGGCACCGGTGACCTCGAGGTCCAGCCGGCGGTTCTCGTCGGCCAGCTCCTTGCGGCGGAAGGCTTCGACCACGTGGGCGCGCAGGCGCTCGTCGTCCCAGGGCTTGGTGAGGAACTTGTAGACAGCGCCTTCGTTGACTGCATCGATGATGGACTGCAGGTCGGTGAAGCCCGAGAGCGTCATGCGCACCGTGTCCGGGTACAGCGCCTTGGCCTGGCGCAGGAACTCGACGCCGGTCATGCCTGGCATGCGCTGGTCGGAAATGATCACGTCGACCTCGGTTTCGGCCAGGCGCTGCAGGCCCTCGGCGGCGCTGCAGGCGGTGATGACGCGGTAACCGTCGCGCCGGAACAGGCGCTTCAGGGCCGAGACGATGTTTTCCTCGTCGTCCACCAGCAGCAAGGTGCGCGGGCGGCTGCGGCGGGTGGTCAGGTGTTCGGGCAGGCAGCGGTGCTCGGCCAGCATGCGGGCCACCTCATCGGCCGGCACCGGCGGGCTGAACCAGTAGCCCTGGATCTGGTCGCAGCCCTTGGCCAGCAGCAGGCTGAGCTGGGCCTCGGTTTCGACGCCTTCGGCAATCACCCGCATCTGCAGGCCGTGTGCCATGGTGATGATGGAGCGGGTGACCGAGGCGCTTTCCGGGCCGGCGGTCACGTCGTTGACAAACGAGCGGTCGACCTTGACCACGTCGATGGGCAGGCTGCGCAGGCAGCTGAGGCTGGAGTAGCCGGTGCCGAAGTCGTCCAGCGAGATCTCGATGCCGATGGACTTCAGCTCGCACAGCATCGCGGCGGCCCGCACCGGGTCGTCCATCAGCGTGCTTTCGGTCAGCTCCACGCCCAGGCAGGCCGGGTCGGCACCGGTGTCCAGCAAGGCTTTTTGCACCTGCTGGGCCACGTCGCCCTGCTGGAACTGCAGCGGCGAAAAATTGACGCCGATGCGCACCAGCGGCAGGCCTTGGCGCTGCCAGGCCAGCGACTGGGCACAGGCCTGGCGCAGCACCCAGTCGTCGATCGCACCGATCAGGCCGGCGCGCTCGGCGACCGGGATGAATTCCGTCGGCGAGACCTGGCCCCAGTCCGGCGAGTGCCAGCGCAGCAGCGCCTCGGCGCCGATGATCTGGCCGCTGGCCAGGCTGACCTGCGGCTGGTAGAGCACCGTGAGCTCGTTGCGCTCGATGGCGTGGCGCAGCGCGGCGGCCAGCTGCAGCTCGCGCACCGCCTGGGCATTCGATTCGGGCCGAAAGAAGGCCACGCCGCCGGTGGCCGCGGCGCCCAGCCTGGCGGTCTGTGCGGCCTCCAGCAGTTCCTCGGCGCTGGCGCCGTCGGCCGGAAAGGCGGCAATGCCGATCAGGCACAGCGGGAAGACATCGGTGGCACCCAGCAGCACGGGCTGCTGCAGGCAGGTCTGCAGCGCCTGCGCACGGGCCCGGGCGGCTTCCACCTCATGCGGCCCCTCGTGCCGCTGCAGCAGCGCGAACTCGCTGTCGCCCAGGTGGGCCACGGCCTCGCGCTCGTCGGAAAACTGGCGCAGCCGTGCGGCGATGGCCATGGCCAGCGTGTCGCCTGCGCCAAAGCCCATGCTGGCCTTCAGCTCGACGATGCGCGGGACCTCGATCACATGCAGCGTGAGGCCGCATTCCTCGCGAAGTGCGGCCTGGGCATGGGCATCGATCTGGCCGAGGAAATTCGTGCGGTTCGGCAGGCCGGTGACTTCGTCGAAGTTGGCCAGCTCGTGGATGCGGTGCTCGGCCTGGCGCTGCTGCGTGATGTCCTGCAGGATGGCGATGCCGTGCTGGCCCACATGCCCATCCTTGGCCCGGTGCAGCACCCCGCGGTGCAGCACGGTCAGCAGTTGGCCGTCTGCGCACAGCACGCGGTGCTGGAATTCGAACGGTTCATCGAGCACTGCATGGCGCCAGATCGTGGCCACCAGGCTGCGCTCGTCGGCGGGCACCCAGGGCAGGGCGTCGATCAACTCCGGCCCGGCCGCGGGCGTGGCCTCGCCGACCAGCATGCGCAAACCGCTGGAGCTGATCACCTGGCCGCTGGGCCATGCCAGCTCGAACGAGCCGCTGCGGCACAAGGCCTCGCTGCGGGCCAGCATCTCGGCATGCCATTCGGCTCGCCGCAGCGCCGCCTTCTGCTCGCTGACGTCGAACAAGGTCAGCAGGTTGGCCGGCCGGCCGTCGATGTCGACCAGCTGGCCGCACACCCTGCCGTCGAACTCGCTGCCGTCCGGGCGCACGCAACGCACGTCATAGGCCTTGCCGGGCTCGCCTTCCAGGCGGCGTTGCCTTTGCGCCAGCACCTGCAGGTGGTCGGCCTTGGCAATGAAGCGCAGCCAGGGCTGGCCGATGAGCCGTTGCGGTTCACAACCGAACATTTGCGCCGCCGCGGGATTGGCCAGCCGCACGTTGCCGCCGTCAAGCAGCACCAGCCCGGCCTGGGCCTGGGTCAGCAACTGCACCGCATGCCGAGGCACGAGCTCGCTGGCGGCGGACAGACCGAGGCCCGGTGGCGATGGTGCGGGCAGGGAGGTTTGCGGTGCGCGCATCAGAAGCTTCCTGGCGGGGTCAGCAGGCCGCCTTCGGCAGCGGGGCCGGCCACCGGGATCCAGACCCGGAAGGCACTGCCCTGGCCGGGGGCCGATTGCAGGCGGATCGAGCCGCCATGCCGCTGCACGATGGAGAACGACAGCGACAGGCCCAGGCCGGTGCCCTTGCCCACCGGCTTGGTGGTGAAGAAGGGCTCGAAGATGCGCCGCTGCACCTCTTCGTTCATGCCGCAGCCGCTGTCGCGCACCTCGACCCAGACCCAGTCGTCCTGGGTGCCGCTGGACAGCGTGATGGTGCCGCGGCCTTGAATGGCGTGCGAGGCATTGACGATCAGGTTCATGAAGACCTGGTTGAGCTGTGCGGCCAGGCAGCGCACCAGTGGCAGCGGCGTGAGCTGCTTGATCACCTCGGCCTTGTACTTGACCTCGTGCATGACCACGTTGAGCGTCGATTCCAGGCCGGTGTTGAGGTCGGCCTCCTGCCAATCGGCCTGGTCCACGCGCGAGAAGTCCTTCAGGTCCTGCACGATCTTCTTGACCCGCGCCAGCCCGTCCTCGCTTTCGCTGAGCAGCTGCGGCAGGTCCTCGCGCAGGTAGTCCATCTCCACGCTTTTCTTGATGTCGGCCAGGGGTGCGCGAGTCTCGGTGCCAAAGCCTTGCGACTCGGCCTGCTGGTAGCCGTCGATCAAGCGCATCAGGTCCTGCACATAGGTCTTGAGCGAGTTCAGGTTCGAGCCGACGAAGCCGATCGGGTTGTTGATCTCGTGCGCCACGCCGGCCGCGAGCTGGCCGATCGAGGCCATCTTGTCGGACTGCAGCAGCTGGTTCTGCGCTTCTTCGAGCTTGCGGTTGGTTTCCTGGATGCGGGCGAAGTTGCTTTGCAGTTCGTCTTGTGCGCGGCGGAATTCGGTGCGGTCCTGCACCAGCCACCAGGCGCCGGCGCTGAGGTCCTGGATGTCGGCCACGTAGGCGATCATCTGCACCCACAGTGCCGAGCCGCTGCTGTGGCGCAGCCACATTTCGTGCTGCACCGGCAGGCCCTGGGCCAGGCGCGGCTTGGCCAGCTGGGTCAGGGCGTCGTGGTCCTCGGCGCTGAGGAAGAAGTCGGCCCCGGCCATGCCGACGGCCGAGCCGCCCGGCAGGCCGAAGATCGCGGCCAGGGTCTGGTTGTTGTGCACCACCCGGCCGTCCATGGTGTGCAGAATGCCGATGGGCGAGTTCTCCATGAAGGCGGCCAGCTGGCGCACCGTGCCACCGAGCTCGGCCGAGCGCTCCTCCACCAACTGTTCGAGCTGGTTGCGGTGGCGCGTCAGCTCTTCCTCGGCCTTGCGCCGCTGGGTCACGTCCTGCAGCGTTTCGATCGCACCGATCAGCTCGCCCTGCGGATCGCGCAGCGGTGCCGCGGTGAAGAACAGCCAGCGGCCTTCTTCGCCTTCCTTGAGCGCAGGGAAAAAGGTTTCGCCTTCGTAGGCATCCTGCAGTTCCTGCGAAGGCTTGACGGCGTCCTGGTAGTGGTTCTTGAGTTCGTTCAGCTTGACGCCGTCGACGATCATGTCGGCCAGCAGCGGGCGTTCATGGTTGTAGAAGGCGCGCCAGTACTCGGTGCGGCCCAGCATCTCCCACGCCAGGCGGCCGGTCAGCCGCTCGCAGGCCTTGTTCCAGTGGGTGACGCGGTGGTCCCGGTCGACCACGAAGGTCGCGACCGGGCCGCCGTTGATGATCTGGTTCAGCAACTGGCTGACTTGCAGCAGGCTGCTCTGCACGTGCTGGATGTCGCTGAGGTCCTGGCAGGTGACGATCACGCAAGGCTGGCCGTCGAACATCACGCGGCGACCGTTGATCTCGACCTGGCGCGTCGCGCCGTGGGCAGTGATCAACTGCAGCTCCATGGCCGGCGGATCGCCTGCCGGGCTCAGGCAGGCCTCGCCATAGGCCTGCAGGCCCGGCTGGCCGGCTTCGTCGCAGAGTGCTGAATGGTGAAAGCGGCGCAGCGCGTCCAGTTCATGGCCGGCCAGCCGCAGCATCGCCGGGTTGGCGTGCAGGATGGGGCCGCCGGCATGCACATAGGTGGGCACGGTGACGGCGTCCAGCAACAGCGGCAGCAGGCTGTGCAGGCCGTTGGAGGGCAGGGCGCGGGGCGTGACCGGGCGCAGATCGTCACGCATGTTGTTTGTCCTGGGGGGCCGCGCCGCTGGCGCTGTTGCCGGTCAACGCGCGCGCGCTGGGCAGCGAGTCCTTGCGGATGCGCAGTGCGAGCTTCAGGCCCTCGCTGCTGACGAAGTCGCGCACCTGGCGGATGACCCGGGCGTCAAACACATAGCCGGCGGCCAGTAGCAGCGAGCCCTTGGGCGACAGCAGGTCGCGCGCCAGCACCATGCCGGGCTTGAGGTCCGGGGCTTCGACCGCGATGTCGTTGCTTTCGGATGCATCGGGGGTCTGCAGTGCCAGCTCCAGCGCTGCCACCACGCGAGGGTCGTAGCGGGTGCCGGCGCCGTTGGCCAGGGCTCGCAGCGCGGACTCCGGGCTGAAGCACTTTTCTGCCAGTCCGCCGTGCACCATGCCGTCGTAGTCGCTGGCGGCCGAGACGATGCGCGCGCCGATCAGGATTTCGTCGCCGGCCAGGCCGTCAGGAAAACCGTTGCCGTCCAGCCGCTCATGGTGCTGGCGCACGATGCGGCCCACCGTCTGCAACTGGGCCAGCGGCATCAGCGCGGCTTCACCGTCCCGCGGATGCTTGCGGTAGCGCGCCATCTCGTCTGGCGAGTAGGTCGAGACCGGTTTGCCCAGCATCTTGTCCGGAAAGCCGATCTTGCCGATGTCGTGCAGCAGCGCTGCGAGGTAGATGTCCTGCTGGGAACGCTCGTCGAGCTTCAGGGCGGCAGCGGTGCGGCGCGCCAGCGAGGCGACCCGGCGCGAGTGGCCGGCAATGCCGTCCTGGCGCATTTCCATCAGGCCGCTGAAGACGGTGACCGCGACCATGAAGTTCTGGTTCAGTTCTTCATAGGCCTTGTTCAGCATCGCATTGATCTGCTCGATCTCGGCGGTGCGGGACTTGACGCGGTTTTCCAGCCCCTGGTTGAGTTCGGCCAGGGCCTGGTTCTGGCTTTGCGTGAGGGCCAGCAGGCGGTTGTTCTGCTGTTCCAGGTCACGCCGGGTCAGGGCCTCGCGCACCACGAGCAGCAGGTCCTGGTCTTCCCAGGGCTTGGCGATGTAGCGGTGGATCTCGCCGCAGTTGATCGCGGCAATCGTGGCGCTGATGTCGGCATAGCCGGTCAGCAGGATGCGCACCGTGCCGGGGCAGCGGGCGCGCACCTTCTCCAGGAACTGGGCGCCGTCCATCTCTGGCATGCGCATGTCGGAGATCACCAGGTCCACGGTTTCCTGCTGCAGCAGTGCCAGGCCGTCTGCCCCGCTGGTGGCTTGCAGGATGCGGTAGCCCTGGGTGCGGAAGAGGCGCCGCAGGGCGCTCAGCACCGAGGCTTCATCGTCCACCAGCATCAGGGTGACCGGTGGCGCGTCGAGCGCGGGGCCGGCTGGTACGGGGGTCAGGGCATCGGACATGCGCAAGCGTCACGGCAGGAACAGTGCAGGGCGACGCGTGGCGCGTCGAGCGGGTTCGGGTGCGGCCAGACTTCGCCGCCTGAGTTGCTTATCGGCCTGCGGCGCTGCGGCATGCGTTGGCGGTGCGTGAATTTGTGCCGGCTTGATGTGGGGGACTACCCGCGGGTGCCGCCACTACACTCCGGCCATCCTCCTTGCTGCGCCGTCGCATCGCCACCATGCCCGTCATCGCCGTTCCCCACCCGTTGGTCCGCCACAAGGTTGGCCTGCTGCGCGAATCCGACATCTCGACCAAGAAGTTCCGCGAGATCACCGGCGAGCTGGCGCGCCTGCTGGCCTACGAGGCCACGGCCGACTTCCCGCTCGAAAACGTGATGATCGACTGCTGGAGCGGCCCGACGCAGGTCGAGCAGATTGCGGGGCGCAAGGTCACGGTGGTGCCCATCCTGCGGGCCGGCCTGGGCATGCTGGACGGCGTGCTGGACATGGTGCCGAACGCCAAGATCAGCGTGGTTGGCCTGGCGCGGGACCACGAAACGCTGCAGCCGGTGCACTATTTCGAGAAGTTCGTCGGTGCGCTGGACCAGCGTACTGCGCTGATCGTCGACCCGATGCTGGCGACGGCCGGCTCGATGATCGCCACCATCGACCTGCTCAAGCGCCGCGGCTGCAAGGACATCCGCGCGCTGGTGCTGGTGGCCGCGCCCGAGGGCATCAAGGCGCTGGAGGCGGCCCACCCGGACGTGCGCTGCTGGACGGCCGCCATCGACAGCCACCTCAACGAGCAGGGCTACATCATTCCCGGCCTGGGCGACGCGGGCGACAAGATCTTCGGCACCAAGGACGAAGGCACGCGCTGAGCCGTGCCAGGCCCGCTCTCAGCGCAGGACCTTCAGCGCGTCCGGGTTGACGATGTTGGACGGCGTGCCGCCGACGAAGTTGACGACGTTGTCGAACGCGGCGGTGAAATAGAGCTCGTAGCTGTCCTGCTCCACGTAGCCGATGTGCGGCGTGCAGACGGCGTTTTCCAGCCGCAGCAGCGGATGGCCCTGCAGGATGGGCTCGGACTCGAACACGTCCACCGCGGCCATGCCGGGCCGGCCGCGGTTCAGCGCCGAGACCAGCGCGGCGTCTTCGACCAGCTCGGCGCGCGAGGTGTTGACGAACAGCGAGGTCGGTTTCATCTTCGCCAGATCGGCATGCGTGACGCCGTGGCGGTTGCGGTCAGACAGGCGCAGGTGCACGCTGAGCACATCGCTCTGCTCGAACAATGCGTCTCGGCTGTCGAACGTGGCCCAGCCGTCGGCCTGGGCACGCTCGCGGCTGGCTTCGCTGGCCCAGATGCGCACGTCCATGCCAAAGGCCTTGCCGTAGCCGGCCACCAGCGCGCCGATCTTGCCGTAGCCCCACACGCCAAGGATGCGGCCGCGCAGCTGCAGGCCCAGGCCGAAGTTGGGCGGCATCGAGGCCGACTTCAGGCCGGATTGTTGCCAGGCGCCGTGCTTGAGGTTGCCGATGTACTGCGGCAGCCTGCGCATGGCGGCCATGATCAGCGCCCAGGTCAGCTCGGCCGGCGCATGCGGCGAGCCGACGCCTTCTGCCACGGCAATGCCCAGCCGGGTGCAGGCGTCCACGTCGATGTGCGGGCCCACGCGGCCGGTCTGCGAGATCAGCCTCAGCTTGGGCAGCTTCTCCAGCAGGGCGCGGTTGAACTGCGTGCGTTCGCGGATGGCCACCAGCACCTCCGCATCGCGCAGGCGCACCGACAACTGGCCTTGGCCCTTGACGGTGTTGGTGAAGACCTTGGCCTGCAGATGATTCAGTGCCGATGCGCAGTTGAGCTTGCGCACGGCGTCCTGGTAGTCGTCGAGGATGATGATGTTCACCCCGCGATTTTGCACCGTGATGCAGCCTCCGCCCGGGCCGTGGGGCCTCAGGACGTTACTTCAGCAGCCGGAAGCCATACCAGCTGTGTCAGGTGTATCGGCTGGAGGGTTGAACGGCGGCTTCAGCTTCAGCGGCGCGCGGCCTTCTGGTGCTCGGCCAGGCTGCGCATCGCGTCCATGGCCTGGATGGCCCAGGGTTCGGGCAGGTTCAGCGGCGGCAGCGTGACCGGGCCACCGATGGCCGCTGCAGCGGATGTGCCGTGGCCGTGGGCGTGCGGGAACAGGCTGTCCAGCCCGCGGTAGAGCTCGGCGCGCAGGCCGCGGGTTTCGCCGTCGGTCTGGCGCAGGGCGGCCAGCACCGGGCCGCGCAGCAGCCACAGGTCCAGCGGTTCGTTGGCCAGCCGCACCTGGTTGCGCAGCCATTCGCCCTTGCGGTCCTTCATGGTGGCCACGGCGCGCATGAAGATGTGTTTCATCTCGACGAAGGCGCGTCGGGCGGCAATGCGGGCAGCGCGTTCGGCCGGCAGGCCGGCGGCCGCCAGTTCGGCGTCGAAGGCGCTGGGCATCACGCTGTCCAGCTCGCTCAGCAGCGAGGACCCGGGCAAGGTGTTGGCAAATGCCGGTGCGCGGCGCTCAGGAATTGTGGCGTTGGGCATGGCGATCAGTCGACTGCAAGACATTCGTGGCCGTGCCCGCGGCGCGGGCCGGGAAATGGCGGTTCACCTGCGCCAGCCGGCGGTCGGCCTCGGTCTGGTTCAGGTGGAAAGCGATCAGGTTGTAGAGCTCGGCGCGCAGGTGCCACAGCTCGCGCAGCGAGCGGGCATGGCAGGCGCGGCGCGACAGGTCGTGCGTGGCCTCGCCGTGCAGGTCGCCCAGCGCGGCGCAGAAGTCCTGCCTGGCCTTGTCCAGCACGGTGGGTCGGGCACCGCCGGTGGCCGGCGACTGGCGCATCCAGCTCCACACCGACTGCCAGACCGGCTCGGCCTGGCCCCACAGCGCGGGCGGCCGGATTTCAATGCGGCTGGGCGGCACCGTCGCCGAGGGGCGGCGGCGCAGCAGGCGTTGAAGCAGGCGTGTGGGGCTCATGCGAGCTTCATCGGTCAAAGGCAGTGAGAACATGAGGGGATTGTTGAGATTCCCTTTCGTGTCCAAAGCCCGGAAAAGACCGGGAAACGGCCCCAGCCGCTCAGCGTGTGGCTGTCTTGGGCTGGAACTGGCAGTCCACTGCCACCTGGCAGGCCGCGCAGCGTGGCAGCCGGGCCTGGCAGACGTAGCGGCCGTGCAGGATCAGCCAGTGGTGGGCGTCCACCCGGTAGGCCGGCGGCACGCGGCGCAGCAGCACCTGCTCGACCGCCAGCGGGTTCTTGCCCAGCGCCAGGCCGGTGCGGTTGCCCACACGGAAGATGTGCGTGTCGACCGCCATCGTCGGCTCGCCGAAGGCCACGTTCAGCACCACGTTGGCGGTCTTGCGGCCCACGCCGGGCAAGGCCTCCAGCGCCTCGCGCTCGCGCGGCACCCGGCCGCCATGTTGCTCGACCAGCATGCGGCAGGTCTGCAGCAAATGCTTGGCCTTGGTGCGGTAGAGGCCAATGGTCTTGATCTGTGCTTCCAGGCCTTCGAGGCCCAGCGCCAGCATGCGTTGCGGCGTGGGCGCCAGCGCGAACAGCTTGCGGGTGGCCTTGTTGACGCCCACGTCGGTCGCCTGGGCCGACAGCAGCACGGCGGCCAGCAGCTCGAACACATTGGTGAACTGCAGTTCGGTTTCGGGGTGCGGGTTGGCGGCGCGCAGCGTGGCGAAGAAGTGTTCGACCTGGGCGTCCGTCATTGGGGCCGAGCTGCCGGGCGTGGCCAGGGCTTCGGGAGCGGCTGCAGGCGGGACAGGGTTGCGGCGGGTGGCGTTCATCGGGCCTTGTCGTCAGGAGGGGCGGGCTGGCGCTGGGCGCGGGCACGGGCCATCGCGGCTTCGACGATGGCGCGCTTGCGGTCCAGTGCGGCCGGGTCGGTGAGCTGGCTGGCGGCGGCCAGGTCGGCCAGCTTGTGGGCAGCCTTGGCGGCCAGGCGCTCGTCGTTCTCGCGCTTGTCGCGTGTGGTGCGGAACTGGTGGAAGGCGTAGCGCTGGCGGGCCTCGTCGGCCAGCTGGCTCTCCCATGCAGCCCAGCCAGTGGCCTGGCCGCTGACCGGCAGCATGGCGATGCAGTCCACCGGGCAGGCCGACACGCACAGCTCGCAGCCGGTGCACTGGGCTTCGATGACGGTGTGCATGCGCTTGGCTGCGCCGCTGATGCAGTCCACCGGGCAGGCCTTGATGCACAACGTGCAGCCGATGCACCAGGCTTCGTCGATGACGGCCACCGCACGCGGGCCTTCGTGGCCGTGCTCGGGGTTCAGCGGCAGGACGGGTAGGCCAGTCAATGCCGCGAGGCGGGCCACGCCTTCCGCGCCGCCGGGCGGGCATTGGTTGATGCCGGCCTCGCCCGCGGCGATGGCCTGGGCATAGCTGCGGCAGTCCGGATAGCCGCAGCGGGTGCACTGGGTCTGCGGCAGCGCCGCGTCAATGCGGACGGCCAGCGTGGGCAAAGGGGATGCGGGAGGCGGGAAGGGCGCGAGCGTCACCCTCGGATTATCCCGCTGGCGGGCTTCGCTCCCTCAGGCCTGTGACTTCTTGCGCGGCGTCGCGCTGCGCTTGGCAGCGGCTTTCACCGGCGCCTTGGCGGCCAGCTTGACCGCAGCCTTGGCTTCGGTCTTGGCCGGCACCTTCGCAGCGGCGCGAGCGGCCACCTTGCGGGCTGGCTTGGGGGCGGCAGCAGGTTCGTCTGCCGGGATGGCTTCCGGCGCAACAGGCACCGCGCTGGGCAGCGATTCGGCCGGGTTGAAGCGGCGGATGAACTCGCACACTTCCGGGTAGACCTTCTCGCGCCAGCGGCGGCCGGAGAAGATGCCGTAATGGCCTGCACCGACCACGTCGTAGTGCTGCTGGTGCTCCGGCGGGATGCCGGTGCACAACTGGTGCGCGGCGCGCGTCTGGCCAGCGCCGGAGATGTCGTCCAGCTCGCCTTCGATGGTCAGCAGCGCGGTGTTGCGGATGTCCTGCGGCCGGACCTGGGTGCCATCGACTTCCCAGGTGCCATGGACCAGCGCGAACTCCTGGAACACGGTCTTGATGGTGTCCAGGTAATACTCGGCCGGCATGTCCAGCACGGCGTTGTATTCGTCGTAGAACTGGCGATGGGTTTCGGCGCTGTCGTCGTCACCCCGCACCAGGTCCAGGAAGTAGTCGTAGTGCGAGCTGACGTGGCGGTCCGGGTTCATCGCAACGAAGCCGGTGTGCTGCAGGAAGCCGGGATAGACCGCGCGGCCCGCGCCGGGGAAGTTCTGCGGCACGCGGTAGATCACGTTGTTCTCGAACCACTCGAAGCTCTTGTTCATCGCCAGGTTGTTCACCGCGGTGGGCGATTTGCGGGCGTCGATCGGGCCGCCCATCATGATCATCGTGCGTGGCGTGAATTCCTTGTGCGTGGCCATCAGCGAGATGGCAGCCAGCACCGGCACCGTGGGCTGGCAGACCGAGATCACATTGACCTCGGGGCCGATGTGGCGGATGAATTCCTGGATGTAGGCGATGTAGTCGGCCAGGTGGAACGGGCCGGCTTCCAGCGGCACCATGCGGGCGTCGGTCCAGTCGGTGATGTAGACCTTGTGGCCCTGCAGCAGGCTCTTGATGGTGTCGCGCAGCAATGTGGCATGGTGGCCGGACAAGGGGGCCACGACCAGCACCACCGGCTGCGCCTTCATGTCGCCCAGCGCGGTGGCATCGTCCGAGAAGCGCTTGAAGCGCACCAGTCGGCAGAAAGGCTTTTCCACCGCGACCTGTTCCTGCACGGCGACGTCCACGCCGTCCACGCGCACGGTCTGGATGTTGAAGGTGGGCTTTTCGTAGTCCTTGGCCAGCCGGTGCATCAGGTCCAGGCCGGCGGCCACGCGCTGGGCCATGGGCGTGTGCGTGAACGGCGACAGCGGATGGCTGTACAGCTTGGCCGAGGCACTGGCGAATTCGGCAAACGGCGCCATCAGCGCGCGTTGGGTTTCATAGAGCTGGTAGAGCATGCGGGCTCCTGTTGGGGTGGCCCGGCGAGGTGAGCCGGCGGCTGGCTTTGGCAGCGCGCCAGCGTCCTCCATGGACCGAATTCTGCAATTGTGCACTGCAGCAAAAATTTGCGCATCGGTAGTGCCACGATCAGCACTTGCACCGATTGGCAGCGACTTGGCACCCATTGGGCAGCAGTTGCCTGCATGCTGCAGCGCGAAAAAGCGGCGCCGCGACGGGCCAGTTCAGCCGCTTGCTCAGGCCATCCAGAACATGACCACGCTCATGCGCTTGGTCTCCGGCGTGTTGCCCCAGTAGGCGGTGGCGCTGTGGATCAGGTCGGCCTTGTAGACCAGCATCCGGTTGAAGCGGTGGTCAATCGCAACGTCTTCGACGAACAGGTCGGGCGGCACGAAGCGGGTGTCCAGCGCCTCGACCAGGTTGGCGAAACGGGCGGGCAAGGTGTTGCCACCCAGCGAGCCGTCCGGCAGGCGCACGCGGTAGAGCGCGGTGCCGCAATGGTCAGGCACGTCCGGGTTCAGGTACAGCACCGCGGCGTATTTGCACAGGCGGCGCGAGTCGGTGTGCGGCTTGGCGCCGCTCTCGCCTGCGCCCACCAGCTGCACGCAGTTGTGGTTGAACTGCGGGCCAGTCTTGCCCGGCAGGCTCACGGCAAACAGCTTCTTCTGGCCAGTCTGCTGCCGCGCCCACGCTTCCAGCGGGGCCAGCTCATCCGCCGTGAGCGCCGGCTGGGCCCGCTGCCCCGGCCAGGCCTCCGGCCGGTGCGGCGCGCCCAGAACCCAATCGTCGCGCTGCAGCAGGCGCTGGCGCACCGCAAGCGGGTCGGGCAGGGCGTTGTCGAGGATCCAATAGTCCCGGCCGAGCAGCGGCGGGCGGTAGATCAGCCGGTGGGCCTTGGGCATACCGGGCGCGGGGGAGAGCACAGCCATGCGGCGATTGTGCCCTTGCCCCGCGGGCTCGGTTTCAGATCACCTTGGCGATGGACTGGGTGACGTAGCCGATGTTGTGCTCGTTCAGCGCAGCCACGCAGATGCGGCCGGAGTCCACGCCGTAGACGCCGAACTCGTTGCGCAGGCGTTCCATCTGGGGCTTGGTCAGGCCGGAGTAGCTGAACATGCCGCGCTGGGTGGTGATGAAGCTGAAGTCGCGGGTCACGCCTGCCGCCTTCAGCTGCTCGACGAACGCACCGCGCATCTTCTTGATGCGGTTGCGCATGCCGGCCAGTTCTTCTTCCCACTGGGCGCGCAGCGCGGGGGTGGTCAGCACGGTGGCGACGATCTGCGCGCCGTGCGTGGGCGGGTTGGAGTAGTTGGTGCGGATGGTGATCTTCAGCTGAGAGAGCACGCGCGCCGTTTCGTCCTTGCTGGCGCAGACGACCGACAGGCCGCCGACCCGCTCGCCGTAGAGGGAGAAGCTCTTGGAGAACGAGGTGGAGACGAAGAAGTCGATGCCGGCGGCAACGAACTGGCCGATCACGGCGCCGTCTTCCTGGATGCCGTCGCCAAAGCCCTGGTAGGCCATGTCGAGGAAGGCAACCAGGCCGCGCGCCTTGACCGCGGCGATGACCTGTTCCCACTGGGCCGGCAGGATGTCGTAGCCGGTCGGGTTGTGGCAGCAGGCGTGCAGCACGACGACGGTGCCGGCGGCGGCGCTGTTCAGCGCGGCCAGCATGCCGTCGAAGTTCACGCCTTGCTTGTCGGCGTCGTAGTAGGGGTAGGTGTCGACTGTGAAGCCGGCGTTGGTGAACAGCGCGCGGTGGTTTTCCCAGCTCGGGTCGCTGATCAGCACCTTGGCGGTGGGGTTCAGCTTCTTCAGGAAGTCGGCCCCCAGCTTCAGGCCGCCGGTGCCGCCAATGGCCTGCACCGTGGCGACGCGGCCTTCCGCCAGCAGCGGGCTGCCTTCGCCGAAGACCAGGGCCTGCACGGCCTTGTCATACGCGGCAATGCCATCAATTGGCAGGTAGCCGCGGGCGCGGGCGGCTTCGACCAGTTGGGCCTCGGCGGCTTTCACGCAGGCCAGCAGCGGCAGCTTGCCGTTGGCATCGGTGTAGACGCCGACGCCGAGGTTGACCTTGGCGGGATTGGTGTCGGCGTTGAACTGTTCGTTGAGGCCGAGGATCGGATCGCGAGGCGCCATTTCAACGGCGGCGAACAGCGACGAGGCGGAGGAAGACATGGAAGCAGTCCTGTGGATCGGAGGAGGCGCCGGGGCGGCAAAGGCATCGACAGTCGGCGCGGCCGTTTGGGATGCGCTACGCTGTCAGGTTGGCCCGGCGTGCAACTCGCGCCGAGCTTGCGGATTTTAAGCGTTGAAGGGGGAAAGACCCGATGTCGGAACTCACGGGCCTGGGAACGGGCGCTGGAATGGATGCAGGTGCAGGTGCAGGTGTGGGTGCGGGCACTGGCGCGAAGGCAGTCTCGCTGGATGCCGAAGGCTTCCCCGAGGGCGAGTTCGTCAGTTTCCCGGATTCGCCGTTCCAGCTGTACCAGCCCTACCCGCCAGCGGGGGATCAGCCGACGGCGATTGCGCAGCTGGTCGAAGGCATACAGGACGGGCTGGCCTACCAGACGCTGCTGGGCGTGACCGGCTCGGGCAAGACCTTCACGATGGCCAACGTGATCGCCCGCATGGGCCGGCCGGCCATCGTGTTTGCGCCGAACAAGACGCTGGCGGCGCAGCTGTACAGCGAGTTCCGCGAGTTCTTCCCGAAGAACGCGGTCGAGTACTTCGTCAGCTACTACGACTATTACCAGCCCGAGGCTTACGTGCCTCAGCGGGACCTTTTCATCGAGAAGGATTCGGCGATCAACGAGCACATCGAGCAGATGCGGCTGTCGGCCACCAAGAGCGTGCTGGAGCGGCGCGACACCATCGTTGTCGCCTCGGTCAGCGCGATCTACGGCATTGGCAAGCCGGAGGACTACACGCAGATGCGCTTCATCTTGCGCAACGGCGACAAGATGGGCCAGCGCGACGTGATCGCCCAGCTGATCCGCATGCAGTACACCCGCAACGAGACCGACTTCTCGCGCGGCAGCTTCCGCGTGCGCGGCGACACGATCGACGTCTTCCCGGCCGAGCATTCGGAGCTGGCGGTGCGCATCGAGCTGTTCGACGACGAGGTCGAGGCGCTGTCGCTGCTGGACCCGCTGACCGGCAGGGTCCAGCAGAAAGTGCCGCGCTTCACGATCTACCCCTCCAGCCACTACGTGACACCGCGTGACCGGGTGCTGGCGGCCATCGACGCCATCAAGACCGAGCTGCGCGAGCGGCTGGCGTTTTTCGTCAAGGAAGGCAAGCTGGTGGAGGCGCAGCGCGTGGAGCAGCGTACCCGCTTCGACCTGGAGATGCTGCAGGAGGTTGGCCACTGCAAGGGCATCGAGAACTACAGCCGCCATCTTTCGGGCGCCGCACCCGGCGACCCGCCGCCGACGATGGTGGACTACATGCCCAAGGACGCGCTGATGTTCCTGGACGAAAGCCATGTGCTGATCGGCCAGTTCAGCGGCATGTACAACGGCGACCGGGCGCGCAAGACCACGCTGGTGGAATACGGCTTTCGCCTGCCCAGCGCGCTGGACAACCGGCCACTGAAGTTCGCCGAGTTCGAGACCAAGATGCGGCAGTGCGTGTTCGTCTCGGCCACGCCGGCGGACTACGAGAAGCAGCACGCCGGCCAAGTGGTCGAGCAGCTTGTGCGGCCCACCGGGCTGGTGGATCCCATCGTGGAAGTGCGGCCGGCGCAGCAGCAGGTCGACGACGTGCTGCAGGAGATCCGCGAGACGGTGGAGAAGGGCGAGCGGGTGCTGATCACCACGCTGACCAAGCGCATGGCCGAGCAACTGACCGACTACCTGACCGACAACGGCGTGAAGGTGCGCTACCTGCACTCGGACATCGACACCGTGGAACGCGTCGAGATCCTGCGCGACCTGCGGCTGGGTGTGTTCGATGTGCTGGTGGGTATCAACCTGCTGCGCGAAGGGCTGGACATCCCCGAGGTCAGCCTGGTGGCCATCCTGGACGCCGACAAGGAAGGCTTTCTGCGCGCCGAGCGCAGCCTGGTGCAGACGATTGGCCGGGCGGCGCGCAATGTGAATGGCCGCGCCATCCTCTACGCTGACCGCATCACCGACTCGATGCGCCGCGCGATGGACGAAACCGAGCGCCGCCGCGCCAAGCAGGTCGCGTTCAACGAGGCCAATGGCATCGTGCCGCGCGGCATCCGCAAGCAGGTGCGCGAGATGATCGACGGCGTGGTGGCGGAAAAGTCGGGCAAGGACGACCTGCGCTTCGCGCAACAGGCGGCCGAGGTCGAGGCGATGAGCGAGAAGGACCTCAGCAAGCGCATCAAGCTGCTGGAAAAGCAGATGCTGGAGCATGCAAAGAGCCTGGAGTTCGAGAAGGCGGCCCGCATTCGCGACCAATTGGCCCTGTTGCGAGAACAGGCTTTTGGCGGCGGCAGCACGCACGACAGCAGTGCCGTGAGCCTGGTCGCCGCCAGCCGCTGAGCCTGGTTTCCCTGGGAGCGCGCCATTTCCGTTGCTTTTCCGGGGCCTGCATGACCGGACGCCGGGTAAGGAAATTTCCCGCCAGACCACGGAACCTTTGACCGGGATACACGACTAAAAGACTCGGCTTCGCCTATAATCGAGCAAATCACTCGGGATCTTCCGAGGGTTAACCCGGCGCGAAAGCGGTCATCCGCCCAGCCCACCGGGAGCCGGTGAGGAAGCCGGCCGCGGGACCAGATGTTCCGCTGGCATGTGTCGCCAACCGAGTAGACAGGAGAGTCTCATGCGTCTGACCACCAAAGGCCGCTTTGCGGTAACCGCCATGATCGATCTGGCGCTGCGTTCGAACAACGGGCCCGTGGCCCTGGCAGCCATCAGCCAACGTCAGCAAATCTCCTTGTCGTATCTGGAGCAACTGTTCGGCAAGCTGCGTCGCCACGAACTGGTCGAAAGCACCCGCGGCCCTGGCGGCGGCTATTCGCTGGGCCGCAAGGCCGAGGAAATCAGCGTTGCCGACATCATCGTCGCGGTCGATGAACCCATCGACGCGACCGGCTGCGCCGGCAAGGAAAATTGCATGGGCGAGGATGCCGGCCGCTGCATGACCCACGAACTGTGGGCCAATCTGAATGCGAAGATGATCGAGTACCTCGACTCCATCAGCCTGCGCAAGCTGGTTGACGATCAGTTGGACAAGGGCCTGTCGATCGAGGAGGCGCCGATCAAGCGTGCCATCTCGACCGTGCCTGTGGTCAAGCCGATCAAGGTCACCGCGCCGAACTCCGTGTTCGCGCTGGGCAACGCCTTTTCCAAGTAAGCCAGGCGCCAGCCTGCGTCACGCCGGCCGCTGGGCGGCTCGGCCGGCGTGGTGAATGGTGCTGCCCTGCGGCGCCAACTGTTTCCCTCACTGCCGTGCATTTGAAGCGCAAGAAGAACCGATCATGGACATGACCCCGCACTTCCCAATCTACATGGACTACGGCGCGACCACCCCGGTGGATCCGCGTGTTGTGGACGTGATGGTGCCGTGGTTGCGCGAGCATTTCGGCAACCCGGCGTCCCGCAGCCATGCCTGGGGCTGGGAAGCGGAAGAGGCGGTCGAAAAGGCCCGTGTGCAGGTGGCCGACCTGATCGGCGCCGACCCGCGCGAGATCGTCTGGACCTCCGGTGCCACCGAGTCGAACAACTTGGCGCTGAAGGGCGCGGCCCACTTCTACCAGAGCAAGGGCAAGCACCTGATCACGGTGAAGACCGAGCACAAGGCCGTGCTGGACACCATGCGCGAGCTGGAGCGGCAAGGCTTCGAGGTGACCTACCTCGACGTGAAGGAAGACGGACTGCTGGACTTCGACGCCTTCAAGGCTGCGATCCGCCCGGACACCATCGTTGCCTCGGTCATGTTCGTGAACAACGAGATTGGCGTGATCCAGGACATCACGGCGCTGGGCAACTTGTGCCGCGAGCGCGGCGTGATCTTCCACGTCGACGCGGCCCAGGCCACCGGCAAGGTCGAGATCGACATGAAGACGCTGCCGGTCGACCTGATGAGCCTGGCCTCGCACAAGACCTATGGCCCCAAGGGCATTGGCGCGCTGTACGTGCGCCGCAAGCCGCGTGTGCGCCTGGAAGCGCAGATGCACGGCGGTGGCCATGAGCGCGGCCTGCGTTCGGGCACGCTGCCCACGCACCAGATCATCGGCATGGGCGAGGCCTTCCGCATCGCCAAGGAAGAGATGGCGAGCGAACACGCGCGCATCTCGGCGCTGCACCAGCGCCTGCTGAAGGGCCTGTCGGAGATCGACCAGACCTTCATCAACGGCGACCTGACGCGCCGCGTGCCGCACAACCTGAACATCTCGTTCAACTACGTCGAAGGCGAGTCGCTGATCATGGGTGTCAAGGGCCTGGCGGTGTCGTCCGGCTCGGCCTGCACCTCGGCCAGCCTGGAGCCCAGCTATGTGCTGCGCGCGCTGGGCCGCAGCGACGAGCTGGCGCATTCCAGCCTGCGCATGACCATCGGCCGTTTCACGACCGAGGAAGAGATCGACTACGCGATCAGCGTGCTGAAGGACCGTGTGGGCAAACTGCGCGAGCTGTCGCCGCTGTGGGACATGTACCGCGACGGCATCGACATCTCCAGCATCCAGTGGAGCGCGCATTGACGGCATGACAACCCCGGGCTGCGGGCCTACCGCAGCCACCCCCCGAGGGGGAGCGGGGCCGCTTGGGAGCGGCCCGGCGCTGGCCCCGCGGCAGTGATCAAGAGACAGACAGGAGTTCGAAATGGCATACAGCGACAAGGTCATCGACCACTACGAAAACCCGCGCAACGTGGGCGCGTTCGACAAGGGCGACGAAACCGTTGGCACCGGCATGGTCGGCGCGCCGGCTTGCGGCGACGTGATGAAGCTGCAGATCAAGGTCAACCCGGTGTCGGGCCTGATCGAAGACGCGCGCTTCAAGACTTACGGCTGCGGCTCGGCCATTGCCTCGTCGTCGCTGGTCACCGAATGGGTGAAGGGCAAGACGCTGGACCAGGCGCTGACCATCAAGAACACCCACATCGCCGAAGAATTGGCGCTGCCGCCGGTGAAGATCCATTGCTCCATCCTGGCCGAAGACGCGATCAAGGCCGCGGTGGACGACTACAAGGCTCGCCACGCCGCGGCTTCGGCACCGCAGGTCGCCACGGAAGCGAACTGACATGGCGGTGACCCTCAGCGAGGCCGCAGCGCGCCATGTGACGCGCTACCTGGCGCGCCGTGGCAAGGGCGTGGGTGTGCGCCTGGGCGTGAAGACCACCGGCTGCTCCGGCCTGGCCTACAAGCTGGAATACGCCGACGACATCACGCCCGACGATGTGATCTTCGAAGACCACGGCGTGAAGGTGCTGATCGACCCGAAGAGCCTGCCGTACCTGGATGGCACTGAGCTGGATTTCGTGCGCGAAGGCCTGAACGAAGGCTTCAAGTTCCACAACCCGCGCGAGAAAGACCGCTGCGGCTGCGGAGAGTCCTTCCGGGTTTGAAGTGCATGCGGGCCCACCGGCCTGCGTTGCGGCGAAAATCTGCCGGTTTCTGAAAACTGGCAATCCTGAGCGCGGAGCCCCCTGGCCGCGCTCTTGGTTTTTTGAAGCGCCTCTTTCGCGCGTTCCTCCACTTCCGCTGTTTGACATGACCCACGCCTCGCCCGTGAGCATTCGCCCCGAGCGCGCCGATCATCCCCAGGTTGGCCCGTTGCTGGCGGCGCTGGACGACTACCTGGCCACGCTGTATGCGCCGGAGGACAACCACATCCTGGACGTGAGCGCACTGCTGCAGCCCGAGGTCGACTTCCTCGTTGCCACGCAGGGCGACAGGCTGGTGGGTTGCGGCGCCACGCGCCGCATGCCGGGGGAAGCTGACACGGCGGGCCAGGCCTATGGCGAGATCAAGCGCATGTACGTGGCGCCCGAGATGCGCGGCCAGCGCATTGCCGAGCAACTGCTGGCGCAGTTGGAGGCCCGGCTGCTGGCCGATGGCCTGACGCTGGCGACGCTGGAGACCGGCCGCGACCAGTTGCAGGCGGTGCGCCTGTACGAGCGTTGTGGCTACCAGCGCCGCGCGCCCTTCGGTGGCTACCCGGACAACGGCCTGTCGCTGTTCTACGAAAAGCGGCTGGCGCTTTCGGCACCGGTTCCGGCATGAACCTGCAGGACGACGACTTCACGCTGTTCGGTCTGCCGGTCCGCTTCGCGTTGGACCGTGCCGCTTTGGACCAGCGCTGGCGCGAGTTGCAAGGCCGTGTGCACCCGGACCGCTTCGCTGCCGAAGGCGCGGCCGCCCAGCGAATTGCGATGCAATGGTCGGTGCGCATCAACGAAGCCTACCGTCGCCTGAAGGATCCTCTGGCCCGTGCGCAGTACCTGTGCGAGTTGCGTGGCGCGGCCATCGAGGCAGAAAGCAATACCGCGATGCCGACCGGTTTCCTGATGCAGCAGATGGCCTGGCGCGAAGCGCTGGACGATGCGCCGGATGCCGCGGCCGTGCAGTCGCTGGACGACGAGGTTGCTGCCGACGAGCGCCGCCTGCAGGCCGACATCGGTCGCCTGCTGGACGAGGCCAATGACGCCCCCGAAGCCGCCCGCCAGGTGCGTGCGCTGATGTTCGTGAACCGCTTCCGTGCCGACCTGGCGCGCCGGCTGGACGCGGACGACCGTTGAATTCAAGAACCCGGACTTTCGCTGTACCGATCCATGGCCCTGCTCCAGATTTCCGAACCCGGCCAGGCGCCGGACCCGCACCAGCGCCGCATCGCGGTGGGCATTGACCTGGGCACCACCAATTCGCTGGTCGCCGCGCTGCGCCATGGCGTGGCCGAATGTCTGCCGGACGGGCAGGGCCGCACCATGCTGCCGTCTGCCGTGCGCTACCTGGAGGGCAACGGCCGCCAGATCGGCGTGGACGCCGCAGCCGCCTCGGCCGAAGACCCGGAAAACACCATCGTCTCGGTCAAGCGCCTGATGGGCCGCAAGCTGGCCGACGTGACAGGCCGCGGCCGGCTGCCGTACCAGTTCATCGACCAGCCCGGCATGGTCGCGATCCAGACGCGGCAGGGCGCCAAGACGCCTGTCGAGGTGTCGGCCGAGATCCTGGCCACGCTGCGTTTCCGCGCCGAAGACACCTTCAATGACGATGTGTTTGGCGCCGTGATCACTGTGCCGGCGTATTTCGACGACGCCCAGCGCCAAGCCACCAAGGACGCGGCCCAGCTCGCGGGCCTGAACGTGCTGCGGCTGATCAACGAGCCCACTGCGGCCGCGGTCGCGTACGGGTTGGACCACGGCAGCGAAGGCCTCTACGCCGTCTACGACCTGGGCGGCGGCACCTTCGACATCTCGCTGCTGCGCCTGACGCGCGGCGTGTTCGAGGTGGTCGGCACCGGGGGGGACGCTGCGCTGGGCGGCGACGATTTCGACCATGCGATTGCCGACTGGGCCGTGGCCCAGGCTGGCCTGACGCTCGCCAGCGCGCATGACAAACGCAGCCTGCTGGTCGCCAGCCGCGCTGCCAAGGAAGCGCTGACCGATGCGGCTGAGACCACGCTGCGGGTCGTGCTGTCTGGCACCGAGCTGACGCTGCCGCTGAGCCGCGAGCAGTTCGAGGCACTGACCAGGCCGCTGCTGGACCGCACGCTGTCTGCGGTGCGCAAGGTGCTGCGCGATGCCAAGCTGAGCCGGGACGAGGTGCAAGGCGTCGTGCTGGTGGGCGGTGCCACGCGCATGCCGGCGGTGCGCGAAGCCGTCGGCGCGCATTTCGGCCGCCCGCCGCTGGTCGACCTGAACCCTGACGAAGTGGTCGCGCTGGGCGCCGCGATCCAGGCCAATGCGCTGGCCGGCAATGCCCGGGACGGTGACGAGCTGCTGCTGCTGGACGTGATTCCGCTGTCGCTGGGCCTGGAGACCATGGGCGGCCTGACCGAGCGCATCATCGAGCGCAACACCACCATTCCCGTGGCCAAGGCGCAGGACTTCACCACCTTCAAGGACGGCCAGACCGCGATGGCGCTGCACGTGGTGCAGGGCGAGCGCGAATTGGTCTCCGAATGCCGCTCGCTGGCCCGCTTCGAGTTGCGCGGCATTCCGCCCATGGTGGCCGGCGCGGCGCGCATCCGCGTGACCTTCCAGGTCGATGCGGACGGGCTGCTGGGCGTCAGCGCGAAGGAGTTGATCTCCGGTGTCGAAGCGGCTGTGCAGGTCAAGCCCAGCTATGGCCTGGCCGACGACCAGATCGCGAAGATGCTGCAGGACGGCTTTGCCAGCGCCGAGACCGACATGCGCGCCCGTGCGCTGCGCGAGGCCAAGGTCGAGGCCGAGCGCATGCGCCTGGCCACGCTGGCCGCGATGGCGGCCGATGGCGACCTGCTGAGCCAGGCAGAAGGCGCCGAACTGCAGCGGCTGCTGGCTGCCTTGGCCGAAATCGCCGCTGGCGACGATGCTGACCGCATCACCCAGGCCGTCGAGGCGCTGGCCGAAGGCACCGAGGCATTTGCCGCTGCGCGCATGAACCGCGGCATCCAGGCCGCGTTGACTGGCCGCAGCCTGGACACGCTCTGAACACCGCGCAGCACCGCCGGCTGAACACTTTCAAGACACCATGCCCATCATCCGCATCCTTCCTCACGCCGAGCTGTGCCCGCAGGGCGCCGAGATCACCGCGCCCGAAGGCACCTCGATCTGCGAAGCCTTGCTGGACCATGACATCGAGATCGAGCATGCCTGCGAGATGAGTGCCGCCTGCACCACCTGCCACGTGGTCGTGAAACAGGGCTTCAACTCGCTGGGCGAGATCGACGAGATCGAGGAGGACCTGCTGGACAAGGCCTGGGGCCTGCAGCCGACCTCGCGACTGTCCTGCCAGGCGATGCTGGCCAAGGAAGACGTGACGATCGAGATTCCGAAGTACACGATCAACCATGCACGCGAACGGCACTGAGCCGACAGGCGTGATGGCGGCGCTTGAGTCGCCGCGAACGCCGGCATTGCGCCAGCGCGGCGACTGAGCGGTTCGGATCAAAAAGGACGCTGGCCGGGCAGGGCGTCATGCCCTTCGGCGAAAGTCCTCAGCTGACGCGGCTGTGCCCGATGTGGAAGGGCCAGCTCACTTTCCAGCGGCTGGGCTTGGGCGGCTCGGCTTCCCGGTCTTCCAGCAATTCGCGGGATTGCAGGTACTGCAGCAGGTTTCGCACTTCCGTGGTCGACACGCCGCTGCACTTCTGCAGGTGCGGCTCGGTCACATGGCGCTGTGACAGCTCGCTCACCATGCGGCGGTAAGCGGTGCGACGAAATTCGGCCGGAAGATCCGGCCAAGCAACAAGCTTGTATTCCTTCATGGCCCCAACAACCTTTGTTTTTGAATCTGCAACGACGTGCGCACTTATGGTGCGGCGCTGACCATTCTCTACAAACTTCGTGAAAATGCACAGTCCCGCGCCAGATCATCTGAAAAATATTTCTGTCTCGACTGAGGCTTGCCGTGTCCATCACCATCCTGGGTTTTGAATCCTCCTGCGACGAAACCGGTGTCGCCTTGGTGACTTGTTCGCCAGGGCAGGTGCCGGTGCTGCGGGCCCACGCCTTGTACAGCCAGGTGCAAATGCATCAGGCTTATGGCGGCGTGGTTCCGGAACTGGCGTCGCGCGACCATGTGCGGCGTGCATTGCCGCTGGCGCGCGAAGTGCTGGCCAAGGCCGGGGCCGAGCTGGCTGAGGTGGACATCGTGGCCTACACGCAAGGGCCAGGCTTGGCGGGGGCTTTGCTGGTGGGTGCTGGCGTGGCCAGCGCGCTGGGCGCGGCGCTGGGCAAGCCGACGCTGGGTGTGCACCATCTGGAAGGCCACCTGTTGTCGCCCTTCCTGTCGGCCGATCCGCCGGAATTTCCCTTTGTGGCCTTGCTGGTTTCAGGTGGCCATACGCAATTGATGCGGGTGGATGGCGTCGGTCAGTATGGCTTGCTGGGCGAAACCATTGACGACGCAGCCGGCGAGGCCTTCGACAAATCCGCCAAGCTGCTGGGCCTGGGTTACCCCGGGGGGCCGGCCTTGTCTCGGCTGGCACAGCAAGGCGATGACCAGGCCTTTGACCTGCCGCGGCCTTTGCTGCACCAGCCCAACCTGGACTTTTCGTTTGCCGGGCTGAAGACGGCGGTGATGATCGCGCTGCGCAAGCTCGGGCCAGTACCCAGCGAACAGCAAAAGGCGGATCTGGCGGCCAGCACCGAGGCGGCCATCGTCGAGGTGCTGGTGCGCAAGTCGCTGCGGGCGCTGAAGGAAAGCGGGCTGCAGCGGCTGGTGGTGGCAGGTGGCGTGGGCGCCAATTCGCGCTTGCGGCGCGATCTGAACGCCGTGGCCATGCGCCGCGGGCTGCGCGTGCACTACCCGGAGCTGGAACTGTGCACCGACAACGGCGCGATGATCGCAATGGCCGCGGCGATGCGTCTGCAGGCCGGGCTGGCCCGGCCCAACTGCGACTATCGCTTCGAGGTCAGGCCGCGCTGGGAACTCGGCGCAGCCTGAGGATCCTCAAATTCAGCTGACGGTCAGCTGCGAGGCTTCGGTCGGCTGGCGCTTTTGCAGCGTCAGGGTCAACACGCCGGCCTCCAGCTTGGCTTGCGAGCTGGTCTGGTCGATCTCGACCGGCAGCACAAAGCTGCGCGCAAAGTTGGCCAGGGTGCGCTCGCGGTAGATCACGCGCACACCTTCTTCGGCCGCAGGCGCGGCCGGCAGCGGCGCTTCGATGCGCACGCGGCGGCCTTCGACGGCGATCTTGATGTCTTCCTTGCGCACGCCGGGCAGGTCCAGCTGCACGCTGTAGGCCTTGTCGGATTCGCTCACGTCCAGCGCTGGGCTGAGGGTGTTGTCCTGGTTTTGTGTCGTCATGCCCAGCAGGCGGTTCAAGGTGTCATCGACCACGCGGTCAATGCCGCGGCCCAGTGGCGAGGTGCGGGCGGTGGTGCGGGTCAGCGGAACGAGCAGCATGTGAAACTCCTGAAAGATCAATGAAATTCGGGCTGTCTGGCTGCGCCGGGAATCGGCGGGCTCACGTCCCTTGTGGCTGCAGTTGGCAGCGGCCGAATGCATTTCAAGGCCTTGCACGGCGCGGCAAAAATATGCCGCCAACCAGCTTGAAACAAGGCCTTGCGCCGCCATCGCGAGCCGATCGGGGCGCCCTGGACGCCAGGTGCCCGGCTGGCAAGTGCGAACACGCTTGCGGTGTCCCATCGGGCGGGAAATCGTTTCGGGCTATAATCTTTGGCTTCCGCCTTTTGTGGCGACTGACGTGCAAAGCTTTGGGGCTGAAGTCGTTGGTTGCCGGAGGACCGGATGCATCGCACGGCGTGGGTCGGTTTCACCCGCGACCGCAAGTTAAAACCGGAAACCGTTGATCTGCTTCGCGATTGATCGAAGGCAGCGGCGGCATTCCAAAACAAAGGAAATCGCCATGTCCGTGGTTGAAATGAAGAAGTCTGACATCGTCCAGGCCCATGCTCGCGGCCCAGCCGACACCGGCTCGCCTGAAGTCCAGGTGGCCCTGCTGACTGCTCGCATCAACGAGCTGACTCCCCACTTCAAGACCCACGCGAAAGACCATCATGGCCGCCGTGGCCTGCTGAAGATGGTCAATTCGCGCAAGAGCCTGCTGGCCTACCTGAAGGCCAAGGACGCCGACCGTTACACCGCGCTGATCCAGAAGCTGGGCCTGCGCAAGTAATCTCCCATCAGTGACCAAGAGCCTGTCTGGAACCATCGCCAGCACAGGCTCTTTGTTTTTGGAGCCAACCGGAATCGGGGCATTGCTGTGTCATTCCAACAGGCGGCTGCAGTCCGCCGCCCGTTGGAATGGCATCCCGCCCGACGCCGTCTGACTCCCGGTCCAAAAGCGCCACCGAAAGCGTGCTAGTCCCTCTCAAGGAGACCAATAACATGAGTCTGTTCAACAAAGTCACCAAGACCTTCCAGTGGGGCCAACACCAGGTCATCATGGAAACCGGTGAAGTCGCGCGCCAATCCACCGGCGCCGTGCTGGTCAACATCGAAGACACCGTGGTACTTGCCACCGTGGTCGCCAAGAACGATCCGAAGCCGGGCCAGGATTTCTTCCCGCTGACCGTCGACTACATCGAGAAGACCTACGCTGCCGGCAAGATCCCGGGCAGCTTCTTCAAGCGTGAAGGCCGTCCGAGCGAACTCGAGACCCTGACCAGCCGCCTGATCGACCGTCCGATCCGCCCGCTGTTCCCGGAAGGCTTCTTCAACGAAGTCCAGGTCGTCATCCATGTGCTGAGCCTGAACCCTGAAGTCCAGGCCGACATCGCCGCACTGATCGCGACCAGCGCCGCACTGTCGATCTCCGGCATTCCGTTCAATGGCCCAATCGGCGCTGCACGCGTGGGCTACATCAACGGCGAATACGTGCTGAACCCGGGTCAGACCCAGTTGACCGAGTCCAAGATGGACCTGGTCGTGGCCGGCACCGAAGCCGCCGTGCTGATGGTCGAGTCCGAAGCCGACCAACTGGCCGAAGACGTGATGCTGGGTGCCGTGGTGTTTGGCCATGAGCAAAGCCAGGTCGCGATCAACGCAATCCATGCCTTGGTGCGCGAAGCCGGCAAGCCGGTGTGGAACTGGCAAGCCCCGGCGAAGAACGAGCCGTTCATCGCCAAGATCAACGAACTGGCCGAAGGTCCGCTGCGCGCCGCCTACCAGATCCGCTCCAAGCAGGCCCGCACCCAGGCTTGCCGCGACGTCACCAGCAACGTGCTGGCTTCGCTGAAGGCCGACGGCCTGGAGTTCGACAAGGTTGAAGTCGAAGGCCTGCTGTTCGAGATCGAGGCCCGCATCGTGCGCGGCCAGATCCTGGCCGGCGAGCCGCGCATCGACGGCCGCGACACCCGCACCGTGCGCGCCATCGAGATCCGCAACAGCGTGCTGCCGCGCGTGCACGGCTCTGCGCTGTTCACCCGTGGTGAAACCCAGGCGCTGGTCGCGGCCACGCTCGGCACCGAGCGTGATTCGCAGACCATCGACGCGCTGGCTGGCGAGTACAGCGAACGCTTCATGCTGCACTACAACATGCCCCCGTTCGCCACCGGCGAAACCGGCCGCGTGGGCAGCCCGAAGCGCCGCGAAATCGGCCACGGTCGCCTGGCCAAGCGCGCGCTGGTCGCCGTGCTGCCGAACAAGGAAGACTTCCCGTACACCATTCGCGTGGTCTCGGAAATCACCGAGTCCAACGGCTCCTCGTCGATGGCTTCGGTCTGCGGCGGCTGCCTGTCGATGATGGATGCGGGTGTGCCGCTGAAGGCGCACGTGGCTGGCATCGCCATGGGCCTGATCAAGGACGGCAGCCGCTTCGCGGTGCTGACCGACATCCTGGGCGATGAAGATCACCTCGGCGACATGGACTTCAAGGTGGCCGGCACGACCACTGGTGTCACTGCGCTGCAGATGGACATCAAGATCCAGGGCATCACCAAGGAAATCATGCAGGTTGCATTGGCCCAGGCCAAGGAAGCCCGCATGCACATCCTCGGCAAGATGGTCGAGGCCATGGGCACCGCCAAGACCGAGCTGTCGGAATTCGCACCGCGCCTGTACACGATGAAGATCAATCCGGAGAAGATCCGTGACGTGATCGGCAAGGGCGGCGCCACCATCCGTGCGCTGACCGAAGAGACCGGCTGCCAGATCAGCATCGAGGAAGATGGCACCATCACCATCGCCTCGACCGATGGCGACAAGGCGGCCCACGCCAAGAAGCGCATCGAAGAGATCACGGCCGAAGCCGAAATCGGCAAGGTCTACGAAGGCGCGGTCACCAAGATTCTCGACTTCGGTGCACTGATCAACATCCTGCCGGGCAAGGATGGCCTGCTGCACATCAGCCAGATCGCGCACCAGCGCGTCGAGAAGGTCACCGACTTCCTGACCGAAGGCCAAGTGGTCAAGGTCAAGGTGCTGGAGACTGACGAGAAGGGCCGCATCAAGCTGTCGATGAAGGCGCTGCAGGAACGTCCGGAAGGCATGGAAGAAGAGCGCTTTGAGCGTGCTCCGCGCCGTGAATACGGCGACCGTCCGCCGCGCAGCGACCGTGGCGACCGGCCTGACCG
Organism: Ideonella azotifigens; assembly: GCF_021043325.1. Lineage (NCBI taxonomy): Bacteria > Pseudomonadati > Pseudomonadota > Betaproteobacteria > Burkholderiales > Sphaerotilaceae > Ideonella > Ideonella azotifigens. Next base: position 49,533 of record NZ_JAJNKD010000021.1, on the reverse strand, counting down.
TCCGCGCCGCGAGCGCGCCGAGCAGCGCCCGGATGCCGTGCCCGCCGAAGGTGGCGAGGGCGAAGCCCAGCAACAACAGCAGCAACAGCAGTAAGCCAAGGCTGATGCGCGCCATCGCAATCCAAGGCTTCGGCGGCCCGGAAGTGCTGGTCGAGACCACGCGTCCCGACCCGCAGCCGGCGGCTGGTGAGTTGCTGCTGCGCGTCGGCGCATCCGGCATCAATCGACCGGACGTGCTGCAACGCAAGGGCGCTTATGCGCCACCTGCGGGCGCGTCCGACCTGCCTGGCTTGGAGGTCGCAGGCAGCATCGTCGGCGGCGACGCGGCCGAGCTGGCTGCCGCTGGCTGGCGTCTGGGTGATCGGGTTTGCGCGCTGGTGGCGGGTGGTGGTTATGCCGAGCTGTGCGTCGTGCCCATCGCGCAGTGCCTGCCGGTCCCGGCGGGCCTGAGCGACATCGAGGCGGCCACGCTGCCCGAGACCTTCTTCACCGTCTGGTCCAACGTGTTCGACCGGGCCGGCCTGCAGCCGGGCGAAAGCCTGCTGGTACAGGGCGGCACGAGCGGCATTGGCGTGACGGCGATCCAGCTGGCCAAAGCCCTGGGGGCGAAGGTGCTGGTGACGGCGGGCAGCGACGACAAGTGCGCCGCCTGCCTGAAGCTGGGTGCTGACCATGCGATCAACTACCGCACTTCCGACTTTGCAGCTGAAGCGCGGCGCCTGACCGATGGCCGTGGCGTGGACGTGGTGCTGGACATGGTGGCGGGCGACTACGTCGCGCGCGAGATCTCCTGCCTGGCCGACGATGGTCGCATTGCGATCATCGCGGTGCAGGGTGGCGTGAAGGCCGAGTTCAACGCCGGCGCCTTGCTGAGCCGGCGCCTGACCATCACCGGCTCGACGCTGCGGCCACGCTCGGTGGCCTTCAAGGGCCGCATTGCCGCGGCGCTGCGCGAACGGGTTTGGCCTCTGATCGAGGCGGGGCATGTTCGACCCGTGATCGAGAAGGTGTTCCCGGCAGCCCAGGCGGCTGCGGCGCACGCGCTGATGGAGTCTGGTCAGCACGTGGGCAAGATCGTGTTGGACTGGTCGGCCTGAGGGCCGCCTTTCCTTGAGCAACAGAGAGACGAACACACAATGCGACGCAAACTCGTGGTGGGCAACTGGAAGATGCACGGCAGCCATCAGGCCAATGCCGAACTGCTGGCCGGCATCCGTGCTGCCGGGCCGTTCGGCTGCGACCTGGCGGTCTGCGTGCCGTTTCCGTACCTGTCCGAAACCGCGGTGACGCTGGCCGCCAGCGACCTTCGCTGGGGCGCGCAGGATTGCTCGGCGCATGCGCAGGGTGCCTACACCGGCGAAGTGTCTGCGGCCATGCTGCACGAGTTCGGTTGCCGCTACGTGATCGTTGGCCACTCCGAGCGCCGCGGCTATCACGCCGAGGGCGACCAACTTGTGGCCGACAAAGCCAAGGCAGCGCTGGCGCATGGCATCACGCCCATCGTCTGCGTGGGCGAGACCCTGGCGCAGCGCGAGGCTGGCGAAACCGATGCGGTGGTCAAGCGCCAGCTGTCGGCCGTGATCCACACGCTGGGCCACTGCGCTGGCGAGATGGTCGTGGCTTACGAGCCGGTCTGGGCGATCGGCACCGGCCGCACCGCCACGCCGGAACAGGCCCAGGCGGTGCATGCGCTGCTACGCACCCAGTTGCAGGCTGCCACTGCGCATGCCGACACGATGACGCTGCTGTACGGCGGCAGCGTCAAGCCTGACAACGCCAGCACGCTGTTCGGCCAGCCGGACATCGACGGCGGGCTGATCGGCGGCGCTGCGCTGAAGGCTGCCGACTTTGTCGCCATCTGCCGTGCGGCGGGCTGACCCGGCACAAGCCCGGCCCACGCTGAAGAAGAATCAAGTCATTCCTGGAGTTTTTCCCAAATGCATATCTGGTTGAACCTGTTGGTGGTGTTGCAGATGGTTGCCGCCATCGTGATGATCGGTCTGGTGCTGGTGCAGCACGGCAAGGGTGCCGACATGGGCGCATCGTTCGGCTCCGGCGCGTCCGGCAGCCTGTTTGGTGCGACCGGCAGTGCGAACTTCCTGTCGCGCACCACGGCCGTCTGCGCCTCGGTCTTCTTTGTCGCCACGCTTGGCCTGGCCTTCATGTCCAACAGCGTGGGCCGTGCCACCCCGGTGGAGGGTGCCAGCGTACTGGAGCGTGCTGCACCCGCCGCACCGAGCGCGCCGCAGATCCCGACGGGCGAGTCTTCGGCCAGCGTGCCTGCTGCGGCAGCACCGGCCAGCGTGGCTGCCAGCGGCGCGAACTGAGTTGGTGCGAAGCAGGCGAAAACCCTAGGAAGCCCTTTTATTTCGGGCTAGAATCTGAGGCTGGTCAAGGCGCTATTCCTCACGCGCAGTGATCAATGAATCAGGCTTTGGGCATTCGTTCTCGGGCTGTGGTTCAGAAGAAGTTTCAGGGCTGCTGGGCCAGCAGCACTTGGCCTGAAAGGGCCGGGTGAGCAAGTCCGAAAGCTGCCGGTGGTGCGCAACAGACAGTTGACTGGCTGTTAAGCGCCGCGGTGACGAACAAGATGTGCCGACGTGGTGAAATTGGTAGACACGCTATCTTGAGGGGGTAGTGGCGAAAGCTGTGCGAGTTCGAGTCTCGCCGTCGGCACCAAGAAGTTTTTCGGCAAGGCCTTCATCCGGCGCCTTGCCGGGCGCCCTGGTAAAACAGGGGACAAACTGGGCGCGCTAGGTTCTGCTTTTCTGGTTCTTGCCAGAGGGCGAGAGCGGCGCGCTTTTTTGTTGCCGGATGAGACTTTTGATGACTGCTGGGAACCCGCCGACCATGGACCTGCAACCGTATTTGCCCGTCATCCTTTTCATTCTGGTCGGAGTCGGCGTCGGCGTTGCGCCGCAGCTGCTCGGCTTCCTGCTCGGGCCCAACCGCCCGGACGCGGAGAAAAACTCGCCCTACGAGTGCGGCTTCGAGGCCTTCGAAGACGCCCGCATGAAGTTCGACGTGCGCTACTACCTGGTGGCCATCCTCTTCATCCTGTTTGACCTGGAAATTGCCTTCCTGTTCCCGTGGGCGGTGTCGCTGCGCGACATCGGCGCGTCAGGCTTCTGGGCCATGATGGTCTTCCTGACCATCCTGGTCGTGGGCTTTGCCTACGAATGGAAAAAAGGCGCCCTCGATTGGGAATGAGGGGCACCACCCCTGGCCAGTTTTTTGGGGCAGGGCGCGTGGCGCCGCTGACCTCGCTGCGAGAGGCACACAAGCATGGGTATTGAAGGCGTTTTCAAAGAGGGCTTTGTCACCACCTCGGTGGACACCCTCGTCAACTGGTCCAAGACCGGTTCCTTGTGGCCGATGACCTTTGGTCTGGCCTGCTGCGCCGTGGAAATGATGCACGCCGGTGCGGCGCGCTACGACATCGACCGCTTCGGCATGCTGTTCCGGCCCAGCCCGCGGCAGTCCGACCTGATGATCGTCGCCGGCACGCTGTGCAACAAGATGGCACCGGCGCTGCGCAAGGTCTATGACCAGATGGCCGAGCCGCGCTGGGTGCTCTCGATGGGTTCCTGCGCCAACGGCGGCGGCTACTACCACTACAGCTACTCGGTCGTGCGCGGCTGCGATCGCATCGTGCCGGTCGACGTCTACGTGCCGGGCTGCCCGCCCACGGCCGAGGCACTGCTCTACGGCATCCTGCAACTGCAGGCCAAGATCCGCCGCGAAAACACCATCGCCCGCTGAAGTCAGCAGGCAAGGCATCCCATGACGCAGAAACTCGATACCCTGCAAGCGGCGCTCGAATCGGTGCTGGGCGGGCGCATTGCGCGCCTCCAGCGCGAGCGCGGCGAGCTGACCCTCACCGTCAAGGCGGCAGACTACGCCGACGTGGCCACCACGCTGCGCGACCATCCGCAACTGAAGTTCGAACAACTGATCGACCTGTGCGGCCTGGACATGTCCTCGTACAAGGACCTGCCTTGGGACGGCCTGCGCTACTGCACCGTCTCGCACCTGCTGTCGGTCACGCTGAACTGGCGCCTGCGCCTGAAGGTTTACGCGCCTGACGACGACGTGCCGGTGGTGGCTTCGCTGACGCCGATCTGGAGCTCGGCGAACTGGTTCGAGCGCGAGTCCTTCGACATGTACGGGATCATCTACGAAGGTCACAACGACTTGCGTCGCATCCTGACCGACTATGGCTTCATCGGCCACCCGATGCGCAAGGACTTCCCGGTGTCGGGCCATGTCGAGATGCGCTACGACGCCGAGAGCCGCCGCGTGATCTACCAGCCGGTCACGATCGAGCCACGCGAAATCACGCCCCGCGTGATCCGTGAAGACAACTACGGCGGCCTGCACTGAGTCCGGGAACGTCATGGCAGAAATCAAGAACTACACCCTGAACTTCGGTCCGCAGCATCCATCCGCCCACGGCGTGTTGCGCCTGGTGCTGGAGCTGGACGGCGAAGTCATCCAGCGCGCCGACCCGCACATCGGCCTGCTGCACCGTGCCACCGAGAAGCTGGCCGAGACCAAGACCTTCATCCAGTCCTTGCCCTACATGGACCGGCTGGACTACGTCTCGATGATGTGCAACGAGCACTCGTATTGCCTGGCGATCGAGAAGCTGATGGGCATTGATGTGCCGATCCGTGCGCAGTACATCCGCGTGATGTTCGACGAGATCACGCGGCTGCTGAACCACCTGATGTGGCTGGGCGCGCACGGCATGGACTGCGGTGCGATGAACATGCTGATCTACTGCTTCCGCGAGCGGGAAGATCTGTTCGACATGTACGAGGCCGTCTCCGGTGCGCGCATGCACGCGGCCTACTACCGGCCGGGTGGCGTCTACCGCGACCTGCCGGACAGCATGCCGCAGTACAAGGTCAGCAAGATCAAGAACGAGCGTGCCATCAAGGCGCTGAACGAGAACCGCCAAGGCTCGTTGCTCGACTTCATCGACGACTTCTGCAAGCGTTTCCCGAAGAACGTCGATGACTACGAAACCCTGCTGACCGACAACCGGATCTGGAAGCAGCGCACGGTCGGCATCGGCATCGTCACGCCCGAGCGCGCGATGAACCTCGGCTTCTCCGGCCCGATGCTGCGGGGTTCGGGCATCGCCTGGGACTTGCGCAAGAAGCAGCCGTACGACGCCTACGCCAAGATGGATTTCGACATCCCCGTTGGCGTCAACGGCGACACCTACGACCGCTACCTGGTGCGCGTGGCCGAGATGCGCCAGTCCAACCGCATCATCCAGCAGTGCGTGGAATGGCTGCGCAAGAACCCTGGCCCTGTCATCACCGACAACCACAAGGTCGCGCCGCCTTCGCGCCTGGACATGAAGTCCAGCATGGAAGAGTTGATCCACCACTTCAAGCTCTTTACCGAAGGCTTCCACGTGCCCGAAGGCGAGGCGTATGCCGCTGTCGAGCACCCGAAGGGCGAGTTCGGCATCTACCTGGTGAGTGACGGCGCGAACAAGCCCTACCGCCTGAAGATTCGCGCGCCCGGCTTCCCGCACCTGGCGGCACTGGACGAAATGGCCCGTGGCCACATGATTGCCGACGCCGTTGCGGTGATCGGCACCATGGACATCGTGTTTGGCGAGATCGATCGATGATGACTGACACCGTCACCCACCAGGCGTCTGCGGCTTCGCTGAGCGAAGCGACGCAGGCGCGATTCGCGCGTGAAGTCGCGAAGTACCCGAAGGAACAGGCGCAGTCGGCCGTGATGGCCTGCCTGTCCATCGTGCAGCAGGAGCAGGGCTGGGTTTCGACCGAGGCCGAGGCGGCGATCGCTGTCTACCTGGGCATGCCTGCGATGGCGGTGCACGAGGTCACGACCTTCTACAACATGTACAACCAGCAGCCGGTGGGGAAGTTCAAGCTGAACGTCTGCACCAACCTGCCGTGCCAGCTGCGCAACGGCCAGGGCGCGCTGGAGCATCTGTGCAAGTCGCTGAACGTCGAGGACGGTGGCACCACTGCCGACGGCCTGTTCACCGTGGCCAAGTGCGAATGCCTGGGCGCCTGCGCCGACGCGCCGGTGATGCTGGTCAACGACCGGCAGATGCTGAGCTACATGAGCAACGACAAGCTCGACGAAATGGTCGCGATGATGCGCACCGAAGCTGGAAAGGCGGCCTGAACCATGGCACTCGATCTTTCCCGTTTCCAGACCACCGGCAGTGCGACCTGCTTCCATGACCGCCACATTGGCGCCCAGATCTATGCCGGCCTGAACGGCAGCAACTGGGGCCTGGCGGACTACCAGGCACGCGGCGGCTACCAGGCCTTGCGCAAGATCCTTGGCGTGGACGGCGGCGAGCCGATGACCCAGGACCAGGTGATCGCCGAGGTCAAGGGTTCCGGCCTGCGCGGCCGTGGCGGCGCGGGTTTCCCGACCGGCCTGAAGTGGAGCTTCATGCCGCGCGCGTTCCCGGGCCAGAAGTACCTGGTCTGCAACTCGGACGAAGGCGAGCCGGGGACCTGCAAGGACCGCGACATCCTGATGTACAACCCCCACATCGTCATCGAAGGCATGGCGATTGCTGCCTACGCGATGGGCATCTCGGTGGGCTACAACTACATCCACGGCGAGATCTTCGAGGTCTACGACCGCTTCGAAGCCGCGCTGGAAGAAGCTCGCGCCGCTGGCCTGCTGGGCGACAACATCCTGGGCAGCAAGCACAGCTTCCAGCTGCATGCTTTCCACGGCTTTGGTGCCTACATCTGCGGCGAGGAAACTGCGCTGCTGGAGTCGCTGGAAGGCAAGAAGGGCCAGCCGCGCTTCAAGCCGCCGTTCCCGGCCAGCTTCGGTCTGTACGGCAAGCCGACCACGATCAACAACACCGAGACTTTCGCAGCGGTGCCCTGGATCATCCGCAATGGCGGCCAGGCCTACCTCGAATGCGGCAAGCCGAACAACGGCGGCACCAAGATCTACTCGATGGTCGGCGACGTCGAACGTCCCGGCAACTACGAGATCCCCATGGGCACGCCGTTCTCCAAGCTGCTGGAGCTTGCCGGTGGCGTCAAGGGCGGCAAGAAGCTGAAGGCCGTGATTCCCGGTGGGTCGTCGGCCCCGGTGCTGCCGGCTCACATCATGATGGAGTGCACGATGGACTATGACTCCATCGCCAAGGCCGGCTCGATGCTGGGCTCGGGGGCAGTCATCGTGATGGACGAGACCCGCTGCATGGTCAAGAGCCTGGAGCGCCTGGCCTACTTCTACGCCCACGAGTCTTGCGGCCAGTGCACGCCGTGCCGCGAAGGCACCGGTTGGCTGCACCGCCTGGTCCACCGCGTGGAACATGGCGAGGGCAGGGCCGATGACCTGGCGCTGCTGGACAACGTGGCCGAGAACATCATGGGCCGCACCATCTGCGCGCTCGGCGATGCGGCTGCCATGCCGGTGCGCGGCATGCTCAAGCACTTCCGGGACGAATTCGTCCACCACGTCGACCACAAGACCTGCACGGTCCCGTCCTACGTCTGACCGGGGCAAACCCAACATGCTCGAAATCGAACTCGACGGCAAGAAGGTCTCGGTGCCGGAAGGCAGCATGGTGATGCATGCAGCCGACGCTGCCGGCACCTACATCCCGCACTTCTGCTACCACAAGAAACTGTCCATCGCGGCCAACTGCCGCATGTGCCTGGTGGACGTGGAGAAGGCGCCCAAGCCGATGCCGGCCTGCGCCACGCCAGTCACGCAAGGCATGATTGTCCGCACCAAGAGCGACAAGGCCCTGAAGGCCCAGCGCTCGGTGATGGAGTTCCTGCTGATCAACCATCCGCTGGACTGCCCCATCTGCGACCAGGGCGGCGAATGCCAGCTGCAGGACCTGGCCGTCGGCTACGGCGGTTCTTCCTCGCGCTACGAGGAAGAGAAGCGCGTCGTCTTCCCGAAGGACGTCGGCCCGCTGATCTCGATGGCCGAGATGAGCCGCTGCATCCACTGCACTCGCTGCGTGCGCTTCGGCCAGGAAATGGCCGGCGTGATGGAGCTGGGCATGCAGCATCGCGGCGAGCATTCGGAAATCACGACCTTCGTCGGCCAGACGATCGACTCCGAGCTGTCGGGCAACATGATCGACATCTGCCCGGTCGGCGCGCTGACCAGCAAGCCTTTCCGCTACAGCGCCCGGACCTGGGAACTGTCGCGCCGCAAGAGCGTCAGCCCACATGACTCCACCGGTGCCAACCTGATCGTCCAGGTCAAGAACCACCAGGTGCTGCGCATCGTGCCGCTGGAGAACGACGACGTCAACGAATGCTGGATCGCCGACCGCGACCGCTTCAGCTACGAGGCTGTCAACAGCCCGTCGCGCCTGACCACGCCGATGATCAAGCAAGGCGGCGAGTGGGTCAGCGTCGACTGGAATACCGCGCTGGGTTACGTCGCCGACGGCCTGAAGCGCGTGAAGGGTGAGTTCGGCGTGTCCGGCATCGGCGCGCTCGGCTCGGCCCACAGCACCGTCGAAGAGCTGCATCTGCTGGCCAAGCTGGTCCGCGGCCTGGGCAGCGACAACATCGACCACCGCCTGCGCCATGCCGACTTCACGGCAGGCGAGGGCACGCGCTGGCTCGGTGCCTCGATTGCCTCACTGTCCTCGCTGGACCGCGTGCTGGTCGTCGGCTCCTTCCTGCGCAAGGACCATCCGCTGTTCGCGCAGCGCATCCGCCAGGCCGCGCGCCGCGGCGCGCAGGTGTTCAGCCTGAATGCCGCGCAGGACGACTGGGCGCTGACGCTGACCGGCCGCCTGGCCGCCGCGCCTGATGCCTGGGCCCAGTCGCTGGCCGACATTGCCGGCTACATCGCCAGCGCCAATGGCGTGGCGGCTCCGGCCAACGCAATGGTCTCGGCCGAAGCCGAAGCGATTGCGCAGGCCTTGCTGACCGGGTCGCAAAAAGCCATTTTGCTGGGCAACGCCGCCGCGCAGCACCCGCAAGCGGCCACGCTGCTGTCGCTGGCCAACTGGATTGCCGCGCAAACCGGCGCCAGCGTCGGCTACCTGGGCGAGGCCGCGAACAGTGTCGGCGCGCAGCTGGTGGGCGCGCAGCCGCGCAACGGCGGCCTGAACGCCGGCCAGATGCTGTCGCAACCGATGAAGGCGCTGCTGCTGCTGAACGTCGAGCCGGTGCTGGACGCGGCCGATGCAGCCGCTGCCCGTGCCGCGATGCAGGCCTCCGGCCTTGTCGTGGCACTGACGCCGTTCAAGGACGCCGCGGTCGACAACGCCGACGTGCTGCTGCCGATCTCGCCGTTCACCGAAACCGCCGGCAGCTACGTCAACGCCGAAGGACGCCTGCAGGCCTTCCACGGCGTCGTCAAATCGCTGGGCGACAGCCGGCCGGGCTGGAAGGTGTTGCGCGTGCTGGGCAACCTGCTGGGCCTGGAAGGTTTCTCCCAGGAGACGGTCGAGGAAGTGCGCCACGAAGCGCTGGGCAATGTGGCCTCGCTGGCGGAGCGCCTGTCCAACGCCAGCAAGGCATCTGCCACGCCGCTCGCACCCGCTGCGGCCGGCCTGCAGCGCCTGGCTGACGTGCCGATCTACAGCACCGACAGCTTGGTGCGCCGTGCCACCTCACTGCAGCTGACGGCTGACGCCAAGCCGCCGGTTGCCAGCCTGCCCGCCGCGCTGTGGGCCGAGCTCGGCCTGCGCGAGGGCGCCAAGGTGCGCGTGACGCAGGGCAGCGCCTCGGTGCTGCTGCCGGCCAAGCTGGACGCCAGCCTCGCCGCAGGCACGGTGCGCGTGCCGGCAGGCCATCCGGACACGGCCGGCCTCGGCGCGATGTTCGGCTCCCTCACGGTCGCCGCGGCCTGAAAGCCACGCAGGAACCAACGCTCATGATCGACAACTTCAACCAAGCCGGACTGGCGCTGATGGGCGGCGTGCTCTGGCCCATCGTCTGGTCCCTGATCAAGATCATCGTGGTGATGCTGCCGCTGCTCGGCTGCGTCGCCTACCTGACGCTGTGGGAGCGCAAGGCCATTGGCTGGACGCAGATCCGTCCGGGCCCGAACCGGGTGGGCCCGTTCGGCCTGCTGACGCCGATTGCCGACGCGGTCAAGCTGATCTTCAAGGAAATCATCCGCCCGACGGCGGCCAGCAAGGGCCTGTTCTTCATCGGCCCCATCATGACCATCATGCCGGCGCTGGCCGCATGGGCCGTGGTGCCGTTCGGTCCGGAAGTGGTGCTGGCCGACGTCAATGCTGGCCTGTTGTTCCTGATGGCCATCACCTCGATGGAGGTCTATGGCGTGATCATCGCCGGCTGGGCCTCGAACTCGAAGTACGCCTTCCTCGGCGCGCTGCGCGCTTCAGCGCAGATGGTGTCCTATGAAATCGCGATGGGCTTCGCGCTGGTCATCGTGCTGATGGTCTCGGGCAGCCTGAACATGACCGACATCGTGATGCAGCAGGGCCGTGGCCGCATGGCAGACATGGGCGTCGGCTTCCTGTCGTGGAACTGGTTGCCGCTGCTGCCGGTGTTCTTCGTGTACTTCATCTCCGGCCTGGCCGAGACCAACCGCCACCCGTTCGACGTGGTGGAGGGCGAGTCGGAAATCGTCGCCGGCCACATGATCGAGTACTCGGGCATGTCGTTCGCGATGTTCTTCCTGGCGGAATACGCGAACATGATCCTGGTCTCGATGCTGACCGTGCTGCTGTTCCTCGGCGGCTGGCTCAGCCCGGTGAGCTTCTTGCCCAACGGCTGGGGCTGGCTGGCCGTCAAGGTCTTCGTGGTCGTCACGATGTTCCTCTGGGTCCGCTCCACCTTCCCGCGCTTCCGCTACGACCAGATCATGCGTCTGGGCTGGAAGATCTTCATCCCTGTCACGCTGGTGTGGCTGGTCGTCGTGGGTCTGTGGATCCAGTCGCCGCTGAACATCTGGCCATAAAGGGAGCGAGCACACATGTCTACTTTTGCCGCCATCAAGGACCTCTTCACCAGCTTCCTGCTGCTGGAGTTGTGGAAAGGCCTGGCCGTCACCGGCCGGCACTTCTTCTCGCGCAACATCACGGTGCAGTTTCCCGAGGAAAAGACCCCGGCCTCGCCACGTTTCCGCGGCCTGCATGCGCTGCGCCGCTATGAGAACGGCGAAGAGCGCTGCATTGCCTGCAAGCTCTGCGAAGCCGTTTGCCCGGCGATGGCCATCACCATCGAGTCCGACGTGCGCGCCGACGGCAGCCGCCGCACCACGCGCTACGACATCGACCTGACCAAGTGCATCTTCTGCGGCTTCTGCGAAGAGAGCTGTCCGGTGGACTCCATCGTCGAGACGCACATCTTCGAATACCACGGCGAAAAGCGCGGCGACCTGTACTTCACCAAGGACATGCTGCTGGCCGTGGGCGACCGCTACGAAAAAGAGATCGCCGCCAACAAGGAGGCCGACGCCAAGTACCGCTGAGCCCGGCAGCCGGTTTCGTCCGGCCTGCGGGTTCGGCGTGCCCTCACGGCGCGCAACAACATGAACACCACCTCCGCCCTGTTCTACCTCTTCTCAGCCGTGCTGCTGGTGTCGGCCTTCATGGTCATCACCGCACGCAGCACCGTGCATTCGGCCCTCTACCTGGTGCTCGCCTTCTTCAACGCTTCGTGCGTGTGGATGCTGCTGCGCGCCGAGTTCCTGGCCATCACGCTGGTGCTGGTCTACGTCGGTGCCGTGATGGTGCTGTTCCTCTTCGTCGTGATGATGCTGGACATCAGCACCGACAAGCTGCGCGAAGGGTTCTGGAGCCACTTCCCGCTGGCCGGCTTTGTCGGCGTGCTGATCGCGCTCGAGATGTACCTGGTGATGAAGAGCGGCTTCAACCTGCCGGCCGCCAAGGCCATGCCTGAAGCGGTGATGAAGCTGGGCAACACCCGCGCACTGGGCGTCGAGATCTACACCCAGTACCTGTACCCGCTGCAGGTCGCCGCAGTGCTGCTGCTGGTGGCCATGATCGCCGCCATCGCGCTGACCATGCGCCAGCGCAAGGACAGCCGTTCGCAGAACCCGTCGGAGCAGGTGCGCGTCAAGGCCGCAGACCGCTTCCGAATTGTCAAGATGGACGCGGTCATCGAAGCACCGTCGGTTCCCAAGACGCCTGAAGGAGACAAGGCATGAGCGCCGGCATCACGCTGTACCACTACCTGACGCTGGGCGGCTTCCTGTTCGCGCTGTCGGTCGTGGGCATCTTCATGAACCGTCGCAACCTGATCGTGCTGCTGATGGCGATCGAGCTGATGCTGCTGGCGGTGAACATGAACTTCGTCGCCTTCTCGCACTACCTTGGCAACATGGACGGCCAGGTCTTCGTGTTCTTCATCCTCACCGTCGCGGCGGCCGAGTCGGCCATCGGCCTGGCCATCCTCGTCGTGCTGTTCCGCAACCGCTCCACCATCGCGGTGGACGAACTGGACACCCTGAAGGGTTGAGTCGCACCACGGAGTCCAGAAGAACATGTCAACACAACTCTCACAGAACCTGCTGCTGGCGGTGCCACTGGCGCCGCTGGTCGGCTCCATCATTGCCGGCCTGTTCGGCAAGGCCGTCGGCCGGCGTGGCTCGCACGTCCTGACCATCCTCGGCGTGCTGGTCGCTTTCCTGATCTCGGCCAGCGTGCTGAAGTCGGTGGCGATCGACGGTGCCCGCTTCAACGCGACGATCTACGAGTGGATGAACGTCGGTGGCCTGAAGATGGAAGTCGGCTTCCTGATCGACGGCCTGACCGCGATGATGATGTGCGTGGTGACCTTCGTGTCGCTGATGGTGCACATCTACACCATCGGCTACATGGAAGAGGATCCGGGCTACCAGCGCTTCTTCTCGTACATCTCGCTGTTCACCTTCTCGATGCTCATGCTGGTGATGAGCAACAACTTCCTGCAGCTGTTCTTCGGCTGGGAAGCGGTGGGCCTGGTGTCGTACCTGCTGATCGGCTTCTGGTTCAAGAAGCCCACGGCCGTGTTCGCCAACATGAAGGCCTTCCTGGTCAACCGCGTGGGCGACTTCGGCTTCATCCTGGGCATTGGCCTGCTGCTGGCCTATGGCGGCTCGCTGAACTATGCCGAGGTGTTCGCCAAGTCCGGCGAGCTGGCCAAGCTGGGCTTCCCCGGTACCGACTGGGGCATGCTGACGGTCGCCTGCATCTGCCTGTTCATCGGCGCGATGGGCAAGTCTGCGCAGTTCCCGCTGCACGTCTGGCTGCCGGACTCGATGGAAGGCCCGACCCCGATCTCGGCGCTGATCCACGCGGCCACGATGGTGACCGCCGGCATCTTCATGGTCACGCGCATGTCGCCGCTGTTCGAGCTGTCGGACACCGCGCTGAATTTCGTGCTGGTCATCGGCTCGATCACCGCGCTGTTCATGGGCTTCCTGGGCATCATCCAGACCGACATCAAGCGCGTCGTTGCGTACTCCACGCTTTCACAGCTGGGCTACATGACGGTGGCGCTGGGCGTCTCGGCCTACAACGTGGCGGTCTTCCACCTGATGACGCATGCCTTCTTCAAGGCACTGCTATTCCTCGGCGCCGGTTCGGTGATCATCGGCATGCACCATGACCAGGACATCCGCAACATGGGCGGCCTGCGCAAGTACATGCCCATCACCTGGATCACCTCGCTGCTGGGTTCGCTGGCGCTGATCGGCACGCCGTTCTTCGCCGGCTTCTACTCGAAGGATTCGATCATCGAGGCGGTGGCCGCGAGCCACCTGCCCGGTGCAGGCTTCGCGCAGTTCGCCGTGACTGCCGGTGTGTTCGTCACCGCCTTCTACAGCTTCCGGATGTACTTCCTGGTTTTCCATGGCAAGGAACACTTCCACCACAAGCCGTTCCCCGGCGAACACGATCACCACGACGAGCATGACGACCATGGCCACGGCCATGCGCACACGCCGCATGAGTCGCCGTGGGTCGTCACCGCGCCGCTGGTGCTGCTGGCCATCCCGTCGGTGGTGATCGGGTGGATGACCATCCAGCCGATGCTGTATGGCGACTTCCTGAAGGATGCGATCTTCGTGAATCCCGAGGCGCACCATGCGATGGAGTCGCTGGCCGAGGAATTCCACGGCGCTGCGGCCATGGGCGTGCATGCCTTCACCTCGCTGCCGTTCTGGCTGGCGCTGGCCGGTGTGGTGACGGCCTATGTTTTCTACATGGTCAGCCCAGCCATTCCGGCGGCGATCGGCCGGGCACTGTCGCCGGTCATCCGCGTGCTGGAGAACAAGTACTACATGGACTGGTTCAACGAGAACGTGCTGGCCGCGGGCGCCCGCCTGCTGGGCGTGGGCCTGTGGAAGGGCGGCGACATCGCGCTGATCGATGGCGTGCTGGTCAACGGCTCGGCGCGTGCGGTGGGCGGCTTTGCCTCCATCGTGCGCACGGTGCAAACGGGCTACCTTTCCTGGTATGCCCTGGTGATGGTCCTGGGCGTCTTCGGTCTGATGACCTGGCAGCTGTGGCCCTATCTGATGAGCCTGATCGGCCATTGAACGAGGGCGGAGAACAAGAATGGGTCTTTTGAGCGTTGCCATCTGGCTGCCGATTGCTTTCGGCGCCTTGTTGTTGGCTGTGGGGCGGGAGCAGAACGCGAATGCGGCGCGTTGGATCGCGCTGGTCGGTGCGATCCTGAGCTTCCTGGTCACGCTGCCGCTGATCACCGGCTTCGACACCGGCACTGCAGCGATGCAGTTCGTCGAGAACGCCGGCTGGATCGAGCGTTTCCACGTTCGCTACCACCTGAGTGTCGACGGCCTGTCGGTCTGGTTCGTGCTGCTGACGGCTTTCATCACCATCATCGTGGTGATCGCAGCCTGGGAGGTCATCACCGAACGGGCGCACCAGTACCTGGGTGCCTTCCTGATCCTGTCCGGCCTGATGGTCGGCGTGTTCAGCGCAATGGACGGCTTGCTGTTCTACGTGTTCTTCGAGGCCACGCTGATCCCGATGTACATCATCATCGGCATCTGGGGCGGCCCGCGGCGCGTCTACGCAGCCTTCAAGTTCTTCCTCTACACGCTGCTCGGTTCGCTGTTGATGCTGATCGCGCTGACCTACCTTTACTTCCAGTCGGGTGGCAGCTTCGAGATCCAGCAATGGCACAAGCTGCCGCTGCCGATGGACGCGCAGACGCTGCTGTTCTTCGCCTTCTTCGCGGCTTTCTCGGTCAAGGTGCCGATGTGGCCGGTGCACACCTGGCTGCCGGACGCCCACGTGGAGGCGCCGACCGGTGGTTCCGTGGTGCTGGCCGCCATCATGCTGAAGCTGGGTGCCTACGGCTTCCTGCGCTTCTCGCTGCCCATCGCCCCTGACGCCGCACATCACTACGCCTGGCTGATGATCGCGCTGTCGTTGATCGCGGTGATCTACATCGGCCTGGTGGCGATGGTCCAGCAGGACATGAAGAAGCTGGTCGCCTATTCGTCCATCGCCCACATGGGCTTCGTCACGCTGGGCTTCTTCATCTTCAACGAGCTGGGTGTCTCCGGCGCCATCGTGCAGATGATCTCGCACGGCTTCGTGTCTGGCGCGATGTTCCTGTGCATTGGCGTTTTGTACGACCGTGTGCACTCGCGGGAGATCGCCGCCTACGGTGGCGTGGTCAACACGATGCCGAAGTTCGCCGCCTTTGCGCTGCTGTTTGCCATGGCCAACTGCGGCCTGCCCGGCACGGCGGGCTTCATCGGCGAGTGGATGGTGATCCTGGGCGCCGTGGGCTTCAACTTCTGGATCGGCGCACTGTCTGCCACGGCGCTGATCTTCGGTGCGGCCTACACGCTGTGGATGTACAAGCGCGTCTACTTCGGCGAAGTGGCCAACGACCACGTGCGCGAACTGACCGACATCAATGCCCGCGAATTCCTGATGCTGGCGCTGCTGGCCGTGGCCGTGCTGGCCATGGGCCTGTACCCCAAGCCCTTCACCGACGTGATGCATGTCTCCGTGACCGAGCTGCTCAAGCACGTGGCTGTCTCCAAACTGCCTTGATGCGCCGGGAATGCACACCATGACTCAAATGAACTGGCTCGTCGTCTACCCTGAAATCCTGCTGCTGATTGCGGCTTGCGTGGTCGCGCTGGTGGACCTCGGCGTCACCGAGCCACGCCGGCGGCTGACCTTCTGGCTGACCCAGGCCTCGCTGGCCGGCGTGGCAGTGATGCACGCGGTGGCCCTGAAGAACGGCCTGGGCACTGAAGGTGCCGCGGCTTCGGTCTACGCGATGCAAGGCCTGGTCGTGTCCGACCCGATGGGCCATTTGCTGGCCCTGTGCGCGGCGCTGGCCATGATGCTGACCATTGCCTACGCCCAGCCCTACAACGGCTCGCGCGAACTGCAGAAGGGCGAGTTCTTCTCGCTGTCGATGTTCGTGCTGCTGGGCATCTCGGTGATGATCTCGGCCAACAACTTCCTGGTCATCTACGTGGGCCTGGAACTGATGAGCCTGTCGTTGTATGCGCTGGCCGCCTTGCGGCGTGACCACGGCGTGTCCACCGAAGCCGCAATGAAGTACTTCGTGCTCGGCGCGCTGGCCAGCGGTTTCCTGCTGTACGGCATGTCGATGATGTACGGCGCCACCGGCTCGCTGCAGATCGACGAAGTCTTCGACGTCATCAGCAAGGGTGGCGTCAACAGCACCGTGCTGACCTTCGGTGTGGTGTTCATCGTTGCCGGCCTGGCCTTCAAGCTGGGTGTGGTGCCGTTCCACATGTGGGTGCCGGACGTCTACCAGGGCACGCCGACTTCGGTCACGCTGCTGATCAGCGGCGCGCCCAAGCTGGCCGCCTTCGCGATCACGCTGCGCGTGCTGGTCGAAGGCCTGAGCGGCCTGGCGCAGGACTGGCAGGAAATGCTGATCGTGCTGTCGGTGCTGTCGATGGCACTGGGCAACCTGGCCGCCGTGGCGCAAACCAACCTGAAGCGCATGCTGGCCTACTCGGCCATCGCGCAGCTGGGCTTCATGCTGCTGGGCTTCACGCCCACGGTGATCCAGGGCGACACGGCTTCCGCTGCCAACGGCTACAGCTCGGCGCTGTTCTACATCATCACCTACGTGATGACGACGCTGGCCACCTTCGGCCTGATCATGTTCCTGAGCCGTGAAGGCTTCGAGAGCGAAGAGGTCAACGACCTGGCAGGCCTGGCCAGGCGCAAGCCCTGGCTGGCCGGCGTGATGACTGTGCTGATGTTCTCGCTGGCAGGCGTGCCGCCGATGGTGGGCTTCTACGCCAAGTTCGCGGTGGTGCAGGCCCTGGTCAGCACCAATGTGCATGGCTACATCGTGCTGGCCATCGTCGCGGTGCTGCTGTCGCTGATCGGCGCGTTCTACTACCTGCGCATTGTCAAAGTCATGTACTTCGACCCGCCCAAGGATGCGACGCCTGTCGCATCGCAAGGCGGTGTGGGCGTGCTGCTGGCCTGCAATGGTGCTGCTGCGCTGGTGCTGGGCCTGCTGCCGGACGGCCTGATGGGCCTGTGCCGCGACGTGATCCTGGCCGCGCTGGCCGGGTGAGCCTCAACAGCCGCACCCGATGACGCAGACAGCAGCCGTCTGGCTGGTGCTGGTGGTGGCGATCATCGCCGCCAACCTGCCATTTTTCAGCGAGCGCATGCTGGTCGTCGGCCCGCGGCTCGCGCCCAAGGCTTTTGCCTGGCGCCTGCTGGAGCTGCTGATCCTGTGGGGCTTGACGCTGGCGCTTGGTTTTGCGCTGGAAGCGCAGCTCGGGCAGCGTTCACCGCAGCAGTGGGAGTTTTTCGTTGCCACCGGCTGCCTGTTCCTGACGCTGGCCTCGCCGGGCTTTGTCTGGCGCCAGCTGCGCAAACCGGCCAAGCCCGCCTCCTTGACCGCCAAGGAACTGCACGATGGCGTTGCCTGACGGGACCGGGGATTCGCAGCACGCCGCACCCGAGGCGCACCTGGTCGAACGCACGCTGTCGAGCAAACAGGCTTACGTCGGCCACTTCCTCGACGTTCGCGCCGACAAGATCGCGCTGCCCGATGGCGGCGAGGCTTCACGCGAATACATCGTGCACCCTGGTGCCGTGGTCATCGTGCCGATGCTGGACGATGGCCGGCTGGTGCTGGAGCGTCAGTACCGCTACCCGCTGCAGCAGGTGCTGCTGGAATTCCCGGCCGGCAAGCTGGACCCGGGCGAGTCGCGTGTTGTCGCTGCGATGCGCGAGCTGGCCGAGGAAACCGGTTACCGAGCGGCCGAATGGGCTTGCGCCGGCGTGCTGCACAACGCGGCCGCCTATTCCAACGAGTTCATCGAGATATGGTTCGCCCGCGGCCTGACGCTGGGCGAGCGCCAACTGGACTACGGCGAGCTGATCGACCTGTGCCTGATGCAGGAGTCCGAGTTGGACTCCCTGGCCGCGCGCGGCGAACTGACCGACGCCAAGACGCTGATCTGCCTGTTGTGGTTGCAAAAGTGGCGTTCCGGCCAATGGACTTTGGACTGGCAACCCACTGCGAAGCTGGCCAGCTGCCCATAATGCGCAGATGAAGGTGTGGAACCTCCGCTGCGCAGGCGGACATGGATTTGAAGGCTGGTTCGGTTCGGAGCAGGATTTCGTCGACCAGCAGCAAAACGGTCTGCTCAGCTGTCCGATGTGTGGCGATGCCCAGGTCGAACGCCTGCCCAGCGCGCCGCGCCTGAACCTGTCCGGCGCCAAGCCACCCAAGCCCTCCCGGGCGGTCACCGAGAAGACCCAGCCGTTACCCGAAGCCACGCCTGAAGCGTCCGGTGGGGGCATGGCGCAGCAGCAGCTCACGATCTCCCCCGAAGGCTTGGCAGCACTGCAAACTGCCTGGATGGGCATGGTGCAGCAGGTGCTGAGCAAGACCGAAGACGTCGGCGAGCGTTTCCCGGAAGAAGCCAGGCGCATGCACTACGGCGAGACCGAAAGCCGCAGCATCCGCGGCCAGGCCACGGCGGAACAGCGTGCCGAGCTGAGCGACGAAGGCATCGAGGTGCTGGCGCTGCCGGTGCCTGAAGGTTTGGCCGGCCCGCGTCACTGAGCGCCAACCGGGGCTGCGCTACAGCATGCGCCCCGGGTTCAGCCGCCCGTGCGGGTCCAGCGCCTGTTTGATCGCCCGCATCAGCCCCAGCGCCACCGGCGACTTGTAAAGCGGCAAGGTGTCGCGCTTGAGCGCGCCAATGCCGTGTTCGGCCGAGATCGAGCCGCCGTGGCGCTTCACCGCGTCGTACACCAGCGTGTTGACCGCCGGCTCGTGCGTGGCGAGGAACGCTGCAGCCGAGCCGCCCTCGGGGGCCTGCACGTTGTAATGCAGGTTGCCGTCGCCCAGGTGGCCGAAGTTGACCAGCCGCGCACCGGGCACCAGCCGGGCCAGCGCGGCGTCGGTCTCGGCCACGAAATCAGGAATCGCCGAGACGGGCAGGGCGATGTCGTGCTTGATGTTCAGGCCTTCCTCGGCCTGTGCTAGCGGAATGGATTCGCGCAGGTGCCACAGCGCCGAGGACTGGGCCAGGCTTTCGGCCACCACCGCGTCGTCCACCAGCCCTTGTTCCATCGCCTCGCCCAGCAGCGCTTCGAGCGCTCCGCGGGCCTGGCTTTCGTCCTGACCGGAAAGCTCCAGCAGCACGGCCCAGGCGGCGTTCGGCAACGGCCGTGGCAGCTGCGGGAAATGCGTCGCCACGAGTTGCAGCGCAAATGCCGACATCAGCTCGAAGCCCGTGAGCCCGGCGTCCAGCCGCTGGCGGGCCAGCGTCAGCAAGTCCACCGCAGCCGGCACGTCGGCACAGGCGGCCAGCGCCGTCATGCGCGCTGCAGGTTTAGGAAACAGCTTCAGCGTGGCGCCGGTGATGATGCCCAGCGTGCCTTCGCTGCCAATGAACATGTCACGCAAGTCGTAGCCGGTGTTGTCCTTGCGCAGGCCGGACAGCCCGTCCCATATGTCGCCTTCCGCGGTGACCACTTCCAGCCCCAGGCACAGCTCGCGTGCATTGCCGTAGCGAAGCACCTGGGTGCCACCGGCGTTGGTCGCCAAGTTGCCGCCAATCGTGCAGCTGCCTTCGGCCGCGAGGCTGAGCGGGAACAGCAGGCCGGCGGCGTCCGCGGCCTGTTGCACCGCCTGCAGCACGCAGCCAGCGTCCACGGTCATCGTCAGGTTTGCGCTGTCCAGCTGGCGTACACGCTGCATGCGGCCCAGGCTCAGCAGCACCTGCGTGCCACTGTCGTCCGGCACACCGCCACCGACCAGGCCGGTGTTGCCGCCTTGCGGCACCAGCGCAGCGCCATGTGCCGCACAGGCCTTCACGACTGCGGCGACCTGGGCGGTGTCCACCGGCCGCACCACCGCCAGCGCCTTGCCGCGGTAGCGCTTGCGCCAGTCCAGTTCCCAGGCGCTCAGGTCGCCCTCGAACAGCACGTGACTGCTGCCGACGATCTCGGCCAGTTGTGCGAGCAAGGCTTCCTGTTTCATGCGGCTTGCTCGCTGGCAAGGTTCTTCAGCCTGGCCTGGTTCAGCCGCCAGCGCACCTGCAGTGCACAGGCCACGAACAGCAGCAGGCACAACAGCACTTCCAGCGTGGCCAGCCATTGGCCGATGCCGTGTTCGCTGGTCGCGCGCACCAGGCCTTCGGTGCAATACAGCCAGACCAAGAGGCTCAGCCAGCGGTAGGTGTAGAGCCGGTGGCGCAGCAGGCCGGGCAGCGGCGCCAGCAGCGGCAGCACCTTCAGCGCCAGCAAGCCGCTGCCGGTGCGGGCCAGCCACAGCTCCCAGGCCAGGCCCAGCACGATCAGTCCCAGCAGGCTGCCCAGGGCCAGCGCGCGGCTCGCGCGCACCACCTGATCGGGCGCCTGTGGCGCGGAGGAAAACGACGCATCGGACATGGCTGGCATCATAGTCGCCATGATTTCCAAAACTGCCCTGCGCGGGCACTGGCAGGCCGGCGTGGCGGCCACGCTGGAGGCGCTTCGCACGTGGCCCTGGTATGACACCTTGCGCACGCTGCGCGAGCGTTTCCGCGAGGACCGCCTGGGCCTGAGCGCCGGCAGCCTGACCTTCACGACACTGATCGCGCTGGTGCCGCTGGTCACGGTGATGCTGGCCTTGTTCACCGCCTTCCCGATGTTCGGCAAGTTCCAGGACTCGCTGCAGAAGTACTTCCTGCAGACCCTCGTGCCGGACGCGATCGCCAAGCCGGTGCTGGGTGCGCTGACGCAGTTCGCCGCCAAGGCCAACCGCCTGGGCAGCGCCAGCCTGGCGGTGCTGCTGTTCAGCGCCTTGTCGCTGATGCTGACCATCGACCGCACGCTCAACGGCATCTGGCGCGTGCGCAAGCCGCGGCCCATCGCACAGCGCGTGCTGGTCTACTGGGCCGCCATCACGCTGGGGCCGCTGATGCTGGGCATCAGCCTGAGCCTGACCTCGTACGCGCTGACAGAATCGCGCGGCATGGTCAGCGCAATTCCGGGTGGCCTGAAGCTGGTGCTGGACATCATCGAGTTCTGCCTGCTGGCGATGGCGATGGCCGCACTGTTCCGCTACGTGCCCAACACGGAGGTGAGGTGGCGGCATGCAATGTCAGGGGGCCTGTTCGTCGCCATCGGCTTTGAGGTCGCCAAGCGGGCGATGGCCTGGTACGTAGGCTCCGTGGCAACTTTCTCGGCGATCTACGGCGCGTTCGCCACTGCGCCGATCTTCCTTCTCTGGCTTTACCTCGGCTGGGTCATCGTGCTGATGGGCGCAGTGATCGCAGCCTACGCGCCCAGCTTGCAGATGCGCCTGGTACACACGCCACGCCGGCCTGGCCGCATGTTCGCGCTGGCCATGCGGGTGTTGCAGACCCTGTTGGACGCGCGAGCAGGGCAGGGCCACGGTGTGTCGCTGGCCGCGCTGGCCGAAAGCCTGAAGACCGACCCTCTGCAGATCGAACCGGTGCTGGAAACCTTGATCTCGCTGGATGTGATTGCGCGGCTGGATGAGCAAAACCCGCCTCAGGGCGCGCGCTACGTGCTGCTGTGCGACCCGGAGCGCACCTCCGCCAGCGGCATGATCAACGAGCTGCTGCTCGGGCCTGCAGACAGCGTGCAGGCCTTCCGCGAGAGGGCCGGGTTGGACCAGCTCAAGGTGGCAGATCTGCTGCGGCGCTAGGCGGGGCCGTGCCGGGTCGCCCCAATTGGTCCTGCCAACCCACCTGGCGGGTGGCCTTGCGTACTGGCAAGGCTGGGTGCACCGGTTCAGGCTGGGTGTAGCACGACCAGCAGGCCCAGCGCCGGCGAATCGCCTGGATTGCGAATCGCATGCGGCTGGTCCACCGCGTAGCGCGCCGTCTCGCCCTCTGCCAACTCGGCCCGGCTGTCGCCGGCTTCCACCGTCAGGTTGCCTGACAGTACCGTCAAGTGCTCGCGCGAGCCTGGCTCATGCGGCTCGGAGGCCAACGCGCCGCCTGGCTGCACCGTCAGGTGATACCACTCGAACTGGCCGGCCAGTTCGATGGGGCCGAGGATGCGCAGCTCGCAGGAGCCGTCCGGGCTGCGCATGGCGGGCGTGGAATGCGCCGGCATGGTGACGATGCTGGGCAGCTCCGGCTTGTCGCCGCTCAGCAGCTCGGCCATGGTCACGCCCAGTGCGTTGGCCAGCCGCCAGACCACGGCCACCGTGGGGTTGGCCTGGTTGCGCTCGATCTGTGACAGCATCGATTTGGACACGCCCGCCTGCCGCGACAGCTCGTCCAGCGACAGCGCTCGCGCCTGGCGCAGGCCGGCCAGCGTGGCGCCCACGCGTGGCGGTTCTGGTGACAGGCGAGAGGACATGCTGCTGGGCTTTCGGCTGGCTTTTTCGGTCGAACAGGTCTTGACGCCGCTCACTGGCGTACACGATACTGCATTTATGTTCGATATATCGAACGTTGAATTCCGCAGTGAACACGCATTGTGCTGCAAGACAAGGACATGACCATGGCCAGCGCCACCGATTTCTACGCCCACCTGCGCACGGAGCTGCAAGGCATCCGGGATGCCGGCCTGTACAAGGCTGAGCGCATCATCGCCACACCCCAGGGTGCAGAGGTGCGCACCACCGATGGCCGCGAGGTCATCAACCTGTGTGCCAACAACTACCTGGGCCTGTCCAGCCATCCGCAGGTGATCGAGGCCGCGCACGAAGCGCTGCGCACGCATGGCTACGGCCTGTCATCGGTGCGCTTCATCTGCGGCACGCAGGACCTGCACAAGAGCCTGGAAGCCCGCCTGGCCCGCTTCCTCGGCACCGAAGACACCATCCTCTACGCCGCGGCATTCGACGCCAACGGCGGCCTGTTCGAGCCGCTGCTGGGCGAGGACGACGCCATCATCAGCGACGAGCTGAACCACGCGTCCATCATCGACGGCATCCGCCTGTGCAAGGCCAAGCGCTTCCGCTACAAGCACAACGACATGGCCGACTTGGCGCGTTGCCTGCAGGAGGCCGAAGCGGCAGGTGCCCGCTTCAAGCTGGTCTTCACCGACGGCGTGTTCTCGATGGACGGCACGGTCGCGAAGCTAGCCGAGATGCGCGAGCTGTGCGACCAGCACGGTGCGCTGCTGGGCATCGACGAATGCCATGCCAGCGGCTTCATGGGCGCGACCGGCCGCGGCACGCACGAACACCGCGGTGTGTTCGGCAAGGTCGACATCATCACCGGCACGCTGGGCAAGGCGTTGGGTGGTGCCTCCGGCGGCTTCACCAGCGGCAAGAAGGAAGTCATCGAGCTGCTGCGCCAGCGCTCGCGGCCTTACCTGTTCTCCAACACCGTGGCGCCCAGCATCGTCGGCGCGTCCATCGCGGTGCTGGACCTGCTGGAAGCCTCCACCGCGCTGCGCGACAAACTGGCCGACAACACCGCGTATTTCCGTGAAGCCATCCAGGCCGCGGGTTTCGAGATCAAGCCGGGCGACCACGCCATCGTGCCCATCATGGTCTACGACGCGGTCGTGGCGCAGAAGCTGGCCGCGCGGCTGCTGGAACTGGGCGTCTACGTCGTCGGCTTCTTCTTTCCGGTCGTGCCCAAGGGCCAGGCCCGCATCCGTGTGCAGATGAGCGCGGCGCATGACCGCCACCACCTGGAGCGCGCTGTGGCCGCTTTCGCCCAAGCGGGCCGTGAACTGGGACTGGTGAAATGAGCGGGACTCCAAAGATCCTGATCATCGGCGCCAACGGCCAGATCGGCACCGAGCTGGCCGAAGCGCTGGCCGCACGCCACGGCAATGGCGCGGTGATCACCAGCGACCTGTCGCCCAAGGGCCGCGTGCCTGGCTTGACGCACGAGGCGCTGGACGTGACCGACGCCGCGGCGCTGACGCAGATCGCCGAGCGCCACGGCATCACCCAGGTCTACCACCTGGCTGCTGCCCTCTCGGCGCGCGGCGAGCAGCATCCGATGTGGGCCTGGGACCTGAACATGAAGGGCCTGCTGAACGTGCTGGAACTCGCCCGCACGCACAAGCTGGACAAGGTCTTCTGGCCCAGCTCCATCGCCGCGTTTGGCCCGACCACGCCGCGCGACCACACGCCGCAGAAGACCGTGATGGAGCCGACGACGGTCTACGGCATTTCCAAGCTGGCCGGCGAAGGCTGGTGCGCCTGGTACCACCGCATGCACGGCGTGGACGTGCGCAGCATCCGCTATCCCGGCCTGATCAGCTGGAAGACCCCGCCCGGGGGCGGCACCACCGACTACGCAGTGGAGATCTTCCACGAGGCGCTCAAGGCCAATCGCTACACCAGCTTCCTCGGTGCAGAGACCGCGCTGCCGATGATGTACATGGACGACGCGATACGCGCCACGCTGGAGCTGATGGGCGCGCCCGCAGAGCGGGTCAAGGAGCGCCACGCCTACAACCTGGGTGGCATCAGCTTCACGCCAGCCCAGATCGCCGAAGCCATCCGCGCCGAACTGCCGGGCTTCGAGATCGGCTACGCGCCGGACTTCCGCCAGGCGATCGCCGACAGCTGGCCACGCTCCATCGACGACAGCACCGCGCAGGCCGACTGGGGCTGGCAGGCCGAGTTCGACCTGAGGGCGATGGTCAAGGAAATGCTGACCCAGCTGCGCCCGCTGCTGGCGGCCTGAAGCCGCCGCAGGCAAAACGACAAAGCCGCGCACGGGGAGCGGCTTTCTTCATTTCAGAGCGAGACTTTTCCGCGCCAGATGTCGAAGTACATCCGCCAGTCGCCGATGAAACTGTAGAGCGGGCGTTTGAAGCTGGCCGGTTTGTTCTTCTCGAACACGAAGTGGCCGATCCAGGCGCAGCCGTAGCCGCACAGCAGGCCAAAGAACAGCCAGCGCAGCTGACCCGTCATCAGCAGGCCGTAGAGGCAGCCCAGGCCCAGCGTGGAACCAATGAAATGCAGCTGCCGGCAGGTCCGGTTGCTGTGCTCGCTCAGGTAGAAAGGGTAGAACTCGCCGAAGCTGTGGAAGCTGGCCGGGTTGACGGCGTCGCCGCCAGTCGGCGGATGGGCGGAGGCCTGGGACATCGCATGCTCCTTCAGCGCAAGGCGCTGCGAAGCACATTCAACACCCCATCGGGCTGCTCCTGCATCAGGGAATGTCCGCCGGGCAGCCGGTGCACATGCGCCTTCAGCGCAGCGGCCAACTCGCGCGTGGCCCTGGGCGGGGTCATCTGGTCGGCATCACCCAAGATGAAGTCCACCGGGCAGCGCACTTCGGCCGCTGCTTCCAGCCCACGCCGGTAGGCGTTGCAGCACTGGAAGTCGTGCAGGAAGACGTTGGCCTCGGGCTGGCTGGCCTGCACCCGAGCCATCAGCGCCAGGCCCGCGCCGTGCAGCCAACTGCCGGGACCGGGGTAGCTCGGCTTGCTGGCCAGGTTGGACAGCGCAAACGCATTGACCATCGCCATGCCCTTGGCCGGCGTGTCGCGTGCGGCACTCAGCAGCGCGTCCGAGACCTGCATCGGGTACGCGGTGGCCATCATCGCCAGCCGGCCGATGCGGTCGGCGCCGCGCGCCGCGGTTTCCAGTGCGATCAGCGAGCCCATGCTGTGGCCCGCGACCAGCGTGTCCTCGCGCCTGGCGCCAGCGGCGTCCAGCAGCGCGAGCGTCCAGTCCGCCATCGTCTCCACGCTGTCCAGCAGCGGGCCTTCGGAGCGGCAATGGCCGGGCAGGTCCGGCGCCAGCACGCTGTGGCCATGGTGTGCGAACCAGCGCGCCAGCAGCGTCCACACGCTGTGGTCGTTCAGCGCGCCGTGCAGGAAGACCACGCAGGGCAGGGTGGGTTCGAAGGGCTTGCCGCCGGTGTAGGCATAGGCGCGGCGGCCCTGGACGGTGAGTTCCATCAGGCGCCTGCCTTTTCTGCAGCTTTCAGTGCACGCTTCAGGTCGTCGATCAGGTCGGCCGCGTCTTCCAGGCCGATGGACAGCCGGATCGTGCCGGCCGTGATGCCGGCCTTGGCCAGTGCGGCGTCGTCCATGCGGAAATGGGTGGTCGAGGCCGGGTGGATCACCAGCGAGCGGCAGTCGCCCACGTTGGCCAGGTGGGAAAACAGCTTCAGCGCCTCGATGAAGGCAATGCCTTGGTTGCGCGTGCCTTTCAGGTTGAAGCTGAACACCGCGCCGCAGCCGCGTGGCAGCAGCTGTTTCGCCAGCGCCTGGCTGGGATGGCCGTCCAGCTCCGGGTAGCCCACGTGTTCGACCATCGGGTGCGCCGCGAGGAACTGCACGACGGCGCGGGTGTTTTCGACGTGCCGCGCCATGCGCAGCGGCAGCGTCTCCAGCCCCTGCAGCAGCAGCCACGCGGTGTGCGGGCTCATGCAGGCGCCGAAGTCGCGCAGGCCTTCGCGGCGTGCGCGCAGCAGGAAAGCGCCCACGGTGCTTTCCTCCGCGAACACCACGTCGTGAAAGCCGTGGTACGGCTCGCACAGCGTGTCGAACAGGCCGTGCTTCGCGTGCGCCGCCGTCCAGTCGAAGCGACCTGAATCGACCAGCACGCCGCCGACCACCGTGCCGTGCCCGCCAATGAACTTGGTGGCCGAGTGAAACAGCAGGTCAGCGCCGTGTGCAAAGGGCTTCAGCAACCATGGCGGCGTGAAGGTCGAGTCGACCAGCAACGGCAGGCCGGCGGAGTGCGCAATGCCGCTCACAGCCGGAATGTCCAGCACGTCCAGCCCCGGGTTGCCAAGCGTCTCGCCGAACAGCAGCCGGGTGTTGGGGCGGATGGCAGCCTGCCAGCCGGCCAGGTCGCCGGGTTGCACGAAGGTGGTCGCTATGCCGAAGCGGCGCAGCGTGTAGTCCAGCAGGTTGTGCGAGCCGCCATACAGCGCGGCGCTGGCCACCAGGTGCGAGCCGGTGCCGCACAGGGTCATGATGGCCAGGCTCAACGCGGCCTGGCCACTGGCGGTGGCAATGGCGCCCACGCCGCCTTCCAGCGCCGCCATGCGCTCCTCGAAGACAGCGGTGGTTGGATTCGAGATGCGGCTGTAGACGTGGCCGGAGCGCTCCATGTTGAACAGCGAGGCCGCGTGCTCGCTGGACTCGAAGACAAACGAGGTGCTGAGGCACAGCGGCACCGCGCGGGCGCCTGTCGCCGGGTCCGGCTGGGCGCCTGCGTGCACCGCGAGCGTGTCGAATCCGGGGTCTGAGATGCCTGGCGGCATAGGTTCTTTCGCCATGTAGGATGGCGCCGGATTGTGTGCTATGTTGGTTACCTCAAGGTCAGAGGAAGTACCAGCGGAGCGAGAGGAGCCAAATGAAAGTCACCGACATCCTGCGCGTGAAAGGCAACACCCTGTTCACGATTTCGCCCGACCAGCCGCTGGCTCAGGCCGTTCAGACCATGGCCGAACACGACATTGGCTCGCTGGTCGTCATGGACCATGGCGACCTGACCGGCATGCTGACTTTCCGTGAGGTGATCGCTGCCATTGTTTCCAACGACATGGCCATCGGCACGCGCCTGGTACGCAGCGTGATGGACGACGCGCCGCTGACCTGCACGCCCGAGACCGAGATCGACGAGGTTCGCCGCATGATGCTGGGCCGCCATGCCCGCTACATGCCGGTGCTCAATGGCAAGACGCTGATGGGCGTGGTTTCGTTCTACGACGTGGCCAAGAGCGTGGTGGACGCGCAGGACTTTGAGAACCGCATGCTCAAGGCCTACATCCGCGACTGGCCCGTCGAGGAAGAGGCCGCACCCGGCACCCAGCCGAGCTGAAGCAGCCGTCGCCTCCCGCCACCAGCCACGGAGGGCGCTCAGCCCGCAACCGTGGTGTCGGTGATCGCCGGCAGCGGGCTTGTTGCCGGCTTGTCGGCGCTTTCCCCTGCCCGCTGGCGCTGCCCATGGATCCATGCCAGCGCATCTGCCGGCGGTTGCGGCCGGCAGTAGCGGTAGCCCTGCACCATGTCGCAGCCGTGGGCACGCAGGAAATCAGCCTGGGCATCGGTTTCCACGCCTTCGGCAATCGTCGTCAGCCGCAGCGCATGGGCCATCTGGATGATGGCCTGCACGATGGCGCGGTCGTCGGCATCGGTGGTGATGTCGCGCACAAAGGACTGGTCGATCTTCAGCGT
Organism: Ideonella azotifigens; assembly: GCF_021043325.1. NCBI lineage: Bacteria > Pseudomonadati > Pseudomonadota > Betaproteobacteria > Burkholderiales > Sphaerotilaceae > Ideonella > Ideonella azotifigens. The sequence goes on along the minus strand of NZ_JAJNKD010000021.1, from coordinate 20,969 downwards.
GTGGATGGGGAAGCGCTTGAGGTGGTTCAGCGACGAGAAGCCGGTGCCGAAGTCGTCGATCGACAGGCGCACGCCCAGTGCATGCAGCCGGTCCATCATCGCGCAGGCGGCCTGCGGGTTGCCGGCGGCCACGCTTTCGGTCAGTTCCAGTTCCAGGTACTCGGGCGGCAGTCCGGCTTCCTCCAGCACCGCCTGTACCAGCTCGGGCAGGCCAGGGTCGCGGAACTGCAGCGCTGACAGGTTCACCGCCACCACACAGGGCGCCAGGCCCTCGCGCACCCAGTCTGCCATCTGTCGCACGGCCGTGCGCAGCACCCAGGTGCCGATGGCCAGGATCTGCCCGCTGCTCTCGGCCAGCGGAATGAATTCGCCGGGCGAGACCATGCCCAGCTCCGGGTGCTGCCAGCGGATCAGCGCCTCGACGCCGATCACCTGGCCGGCAATCTCGCCACTGCGGGTGACCGCCAACTGCGGCTGGTAGTGCAGGCGCAGTTCGTCGCGCTCTTCGGCGCGGCGCAGGGCCGCTTCCAGCTGCATCTGCCGCACCGAGCGCTGCTGCATTTCGGTCGTGTAGAAACACCACTGGCCGCGGCCCTCTTGCTTGGCGCGGTACATCGCCGTATCGGCGCAGCGCATCAAGGCCTCGGCGCCTTCGGCATCGTTCGGGTAGACCGCCACGCCCATGGAGAGCGTGAGGCTCAGCTCCTGGCCGACCGACTCGCCTGCGGCATTGCGCAGGTCGCCCACGTGGCAAGGCTGGGCCAGCCGCTCGACCAGCTTGGTCGCCACCTGTTGCGCGCCATCTGCCGGCGTGCCGGGCAGCAGCACCGCGAACTGGTCGCCGCCGAGGCGGGCCACGGTGTCCACGTCGCGCAGGCTGTCGCGCAGCCGGCGGGCCACTTCCAGCAGCACTGCGTCGCCGGCGCTGTGGCCGAAATGGTCGTTGATGTCGCGCAGCCGGTTCAGGTCCAGGAACAGCAGCGACAGCGTGTCGCCGTTGCGCCTGGCGGTATGCAGCGCCTGCACCAGGCGGTCGGTCAGCAGGTGGCGATTCGGCAGGTCGGTCAGCGTGTCGAAATGCACCTGGCGCAGCAGCTTCTGCTCCGTCTGCTGGCTCTGCGTGATGTCGTTGACGATGGCGATCAGGTGGCTGGTGCGGCCGCCGGGGTCCAGCCGATGGGCCAGCGAAACCCAGGCTGCCAATGGTGTGCCGTCCTTGCGCAAGGTGCGCAACTCGCCGCGCCAGTGGCCGCACCTGGCCAGGCTGCGGTGCATGCGCGCGGCCAGCCGTGGGTCGTCCATGCCGGCCTTCAGCGCGGCCGGGAACTGGCCCTGGATCTCCTCGGCACCGTAGCCGGTGATCTTGCAGAACGCCGGGTTGACTGACAACACGACGCCGTGCGCGTCGGTGATCAGGATGCCTTCGTGGGTCTGCTCCAGCACCGAGCCGGCCAGCATCAGTTTGTCCTCGGCCTGGCGGCGCACCGTCACGTCGCGTGCTTCCAGCAGCAGATGGCGGGCGCCGCCATTGGGGCCTGTGGGCACCTGGCGCAGAGAAAGATCGGCCAGCCGGGTGCCGGCAGCGCCGTGGTCCAGGCGCAGCTCGAGCCGGCAGGTGGCGCCTGCTGCGGCCTGGGCCACAGCCTGGCGCAGCCGCTCGGCCTGCCCGGGCTCGGCGCCCCAGGCCGGGTGCAGCCAGATCGGTGCACGGGTCAGCGCTTCGGCGCTGTCGCCCATCCACTGATGGGCGACCTGGTTCATGCGGCGCACGCGGCCGTCTGCGGTCATCAAGGCGATCAGCTGCGGGCTGTGGTCCAGCATCGCGCGGCTCAGCGTGTCTTCCTGTTCGTGCCGGCGTGCCAGGCTGCACATGCGCCAGGCCAGCGCCAGCAGGCCCAGCAGCACGGCGGCCTGCACCAGCGCCCAGAGCGGGAGCGGCTGCGGCACCGCCTGCGCCCCGTTGCGGAGGGCCGGGGCTGCCCACGCGCAGGCACTGCCGAAGACCGCGGCAACGCTCCCGGCGGCGGCCAGCAGGCGGCGCGAAAGGAGGTGGGGCAGGGCGGAAACAGGCATGAGCAAGGACGGACGCACGCGAAGCATCGGGATGGCAACACTTTCGCCGAGTTCGGTCCAGGGCAATGGGCCGAGCCGGCGGCGAAAACCGGTGCTGTTTCACGCTGAAGCCGGCTGCAGGCGGGCCTGGCCCGTAAAATCGAGGCCTTTCCCCACCTTGCATCGTGTGCGGGCCTGCTGGCCGGCCACGACCTTCGCATGTCCGGCAGCACCCTCGGCGAACTCTTCCGTGTCACCAATTTCGGCGAAAGCCACGGCCCGGCCATTGGCTGCGTGATCGACGGCTGCCCGCCTGGCATGCTGCTGTCCGAGGCCGACATCCAGCCCGAGCTGGATCGCCGCCGCCCGGGCACCTCGCGCCACGTCACCCAGCGCAACGAGGCCGATGCGGTGGAAATCCTCTCAGGCGTGTACGAAGGCCGGACCACTGGCACGCCGATCTGCCTGTTGATCCGCAACACCGACCAGCGCAGCAAGGACTACGGCAACATCGCCCAGACCTTCCGCCCCGGCCATGCCGACTACACCTATTGGCACAAGTACGGCATCCGCGACCCGCGGGGCGGTGGCCGCAGCTCGGCCCGCTTGACGGCACCGACCGTGGCCGCCGGCGCGGTGGCCCGCAAATGGCTGGCCGAACAGCATGGTGTGTCGCTGCGCGGCTGCATGACGGCGATTGGCGAGATCGACATTCCGCGCGACGACTGGACCCAGGTCGACCAGAACCCGTTTTTCGCTGCCACCGCGAGCAAGACGGCCGAGCTGGAGGCCTACATGGACGCGCTGCGCAAGTCGGGCGACTCGGTCGGCGCGCGGCTGTATGTGGAAGCCAGCGGCGTGCCGGTGGGCCTGGGCGAGCCGCTGTATGACCGGCTCGATGCGGACATTGCCCACGCGATGATGGGGCTTAACGCGGTCAAGGGCGTTGAGGTCGGTGCCGGTTTCGACAGCGTGCGCCAACGCGGCAGCGAGCATGGCGACGAGCTGACGCCCGAAGGCTTTGCCAGCAACCATGCCGGCGGCGTGCTGGGTGGCATCTCCACCGGGCAGGACATCACGGTGAACCTGGCGATCAAGCCGACCAGTTCGATCCGCACGCCGCGCCGCTCGATCGACCTGGCCGGCACGCCGGCCACTGTCGAGACCTTCGGCCGCCACGATCCTTGCGTCGGCATCCGCACCACGCCGATTGCCGAGGCGCTGCTGGCGCTGGTGCTGATCGACCACGTCATGCGCCACCGCGCGCAGTGTGGCGACGTGCACGTCGCCACACCGGACATCGCCCGCGGCTGAACTCGGGGGCGACCGGCCAGAAAAAACGGCGCCTGATCCAGGCGCCGTTTTGCGTTTGGAGGGCAGGCCGCCATGGCCTGCGTGCTTCAGACCGGTTGGCGGTAGTCGACCGTCTTCGGCCCGGTGATGCGATGGAACACCCACACCAGGCAGCGCCAGCTGAAGCGCAGCCAGGTCAGGGTCGCCAGAGTCTCCAGGAAGGTCACGATGCCGGCAAAGATGACCGGCCAGCGAGCCGCCCGCGCATGGAACTTCAGTCCGGCGTTGGCCGTCTTCAGCTCGATGGTGTCGTACAGGCAGGGCACGACCAGCAGCGTCAGGAAGGTCGAGGTGATGGTGCCGCCGATGATGGCCACGGCCATCGGCCGGTAGAACTCGCCGCCTTCGCCGACCCCGATGGCCACCGGCAGCATGCCGGCGATCAGCGCGAAAGTGGTCATCAGGATGGGCCGCAGCCGCCGCTGGCCGGCAATGTGCAGTGCATCCTCGCGGGCCATGCCTTCGGCTTCGCGCGCCCGCGCGGCGTCCAGCAGCAGGATGGCATTTTTCGCCACCAGGCCGACCAGCATGATGATGCCGATGAAGCTCATCAGGTTCAGCGTGCTGTGCGACAGCAGCAGTGCCAGCACCACGCCGATGGAGGTGCCCGGCAGCGACAGCATCACCGGGATCGGCGCGGTGAACGAACCGAACTGGATCACCAGCACCAGGTACATCAGCGCAATGCCCATGATCAGCGCGAACAGCATGCGCGAGAACACTTCCTGCTGGTCCTTGGAGGCACCGGCCAGTTCCAGGCCGTAGCCATTGGGGAAGGTGATGGACTTGGCCAGCTTCAACGCGTCGGCCGTGACTTCGCCGGACGAACGGCCTTGTGCATTGGCCGTGACGGCCATCATGCGCTTGGTGTCCGAGTGCTGGATCTGCGACGGGCCCTTGCCGGTCGAGATCGTCGCGATCTGGTCCAGCGGCACCACCATGCTGCTGTTGCCCACGGCCACCGGCAGGCGCTCGATGTTGCTGGCGTCCACCCGGTCGTTGGGGTGCAGGCGCACCGCGACATCGCGGGTTTCGCCTGTCGGGTCCACCCAGTCGCCCACCTCCACACCGGCAAACGCGACCCGCAGCGCCTGCGCCGCGTCGTTGACCGAAATGCCCAGCTGGTTGGCCAGACCACGGTCCAGCTCGATCTTCAGTTCGTTCTGCGGATCCTGCTCCGACAGCCCGATGTCCACTGCGCCGGGCACGCCGTGCAGCTTGTCCATGAAGTCGCTGGTGATGCTTTGCAGCGTGCGCGAATCGGCGCCATGGAAGCGGATCTGCACCGGCTTTTGCGCGCCGTTGTTCAGGTCTTCCAGCACCACGTATTCAGCACCGACCAGGCGCGCCACCTTCTTGCGCAGTTCCTCGGCAACCTCGACGCCCGAGCGCTTGCGCTCGGTGCTCTTGCCGATGTCCACGTAGATGCGGCCGCCATTGACGTTGATGTAGCTGTTGGTCGCCTTGGTCTCCGGCATGCTGCGCGCCAGCTCGGCTGCAGCCTCCAGCTTCAGCCGCGAGTATTCGAGGCTGCTGCTGGGGGGCGTGCGCACCTGGATGGCGAGCGTGCCCCAGTCGCCCGTGGGCAGGAAGCTGGAGCCGCCGAACTTGCTGAAAAGCCCCAGCGACGCCACCAGGGTCAGCAGCGCCAGGAAATAGATCCACGCGCGGTGGTGCAAGGCCCAGTCGATGACCTTGCCGTAGCGGCTGGCCTGGTGGTCGAACCAGTGGTTGAAGCTGGCCAACACCTTGCTGATGCCACGCTTGGGCGCGTCATGGTGTCCGGGCGGGTCGCCCCAGAAGGCCGACAGCATCGGGTCCAGCGTGAACGAGATGAACAGGCTGACGATCACCGAGGCGACGACCGTCAAGCCGAACGGGCGGAACCACTGGCCCGAGATGCCCGGCATGAAAGCCACCGGCACGAAGACGGCGACGATGGAAAACGTGGTCGCGGCGACCGCCAGGCCGATCTCGGCCGTGCCGTTCAGCGCCGCGGTGCGCCTGTCCTCGCCCATTTCCATGTGGCGCACGATGTTCTCGCGCACCACGATCGCATCATCGATCAACACCCCGATGGCCAGCGACAGGCCCAGCAGGCTCATGAAGTTCAGCGTGAAGCCGCACAGCCAGACGGCGATGAAGGCGGCGATCACCGAGGTCGGCAGGCTGAGCGCGGTGATCAGCGTCGAGCGCCAGGAGTTCAGGAACATGTAGACCACGAAGATGGTCAGGCCGGCGCCGAAGATCAGCGCGTGAACGACGTTGTTCAGGCTGTTCTCCGCGTCCTTGCCGCCGTCCTGTGTCACTTCGAGCTTGGTGCCTTCGGGCAGGGTCTTGTTGATCTCGCCCACCAGCTTGCGCACTTCGTTGGCCACGCCCACGGTGCTCGAGTCCCGTGCGCGGGTGACCGAGATGCCGACGTTGTTGCGGCCGTTTCGCATTGAGTGGGTCACCAGCTCGGCAAAGCCGTCGTTGATCTCGGCCACCTGGCCCAGGCGCACCGTCTGGTCCGCGCTGCGCTTGATGACGACCTGCTCGAAGCCGGCCGGTGACTCGATGCGGCCGACCAGCCGGATGCTCTGGTCTTCCAGCGTGCCGCGCACCTTGCCGACCGGCGCGGTGGCGTTCTGCACCCGCAGCGCGTTGACGACGTCGGCCACCGAGACATTGAACTCGCGCAGCTTCTCGGCATGCAGCAGCACCGACAGCTCGCGCTGCAGCCCGCCATTGATCTCCACCACCGCCACGCCGGACACGCCGCGGAAGCGGTCCGCCAGGTCGTCGTCCGCCAGCTGCGAGATCTGGGCATGCGTCATCGTGGATGACGACAGGGCCATCTGCATGATGGGCTGGGCGCCGGGGTCCACCCGCTCCAGCACCGGCTCGCGCATTTCGGAGGGCAGCTTGTAGCGCACCGTGGCAATCGCGTTGCGCACCTCGTCGGAGGCTTCGATCAGGTTCTTGGTGAACTCGAATTCGATGACGATCTGCGCCGAACTCTCATTCGCCGTGGAGCGAACTTCCTTGACGCCGCTGATGCTTTGCAGCGCCTTCTCGATGCGGTTGATGATTTCGCGCTCTACCGTGTCCGGCGAGGCGCCGGGGTAGTCGATGCTGATCACCAGCACCGGCGGCTCCACGTCCGGCATCTGGTTGACGCGCAGTTGCTTCAGGGCCATCAGCCCCATCGCCATCAGGCTGATGATGATGACGATGGTCGCGATCGGCCGCTTGATGCTGAAGTCGGAAAGAAACATCGGTCACCCCTTGCTGGGTTGCGAAGCGGTGGACGCGGCCGCCGCCGCACGCTCCACCTTCTGGCCGTTGACCAGCGTAGAGCCGGGGTGGCGCAGGACCTCGTCGCCGTCGGCAAGGCCGGAAGCCACCGGGTATTCGCCGCTGCGCACGTCGCGCTGGCCAACCTTCACCGGCACCTTGGCCAGCGTGTTGTTGCGCACACGCCAGACGCTGGTGGCATCGCCTTCGCGCACCAGCGAGGCTTCCGGCAGCATCAACGCGGCACTTTCGCCGGTCAGCACCCGACCCTCGGCATACAGCCCGGCCACACGCGGCTGCTTGTCGCCGGTGAGTGCCACCAGCACCTCCACCTGGCGGGTGGTGGCATTGGCCGAGGCGTCCACGCGGCGCACCTTGCCCTGGAAGTCCACGCCCGGGTAGCCGTTGATGCGGAAGACGACCTGCTGGCCGGGCTGCAGTTCGTGCACCCGGTCGGCCGAGACCAGGCCCTCGAAGCGCATGCTCGCCGGGTCGATCACCTTGATCAGCTCCTTGCCGATCTGGGCCGTGTCGCCGGCCGAGACCTTGCGGTCGCTGACCACGCCGTCGAACGGCGCCCGCACCTCGGTGCGCTGCAACTGCTGGCGGGCGGTGACCACGCGGGAGTTGGCCGCCACGCGGTCGCTTTGTGAATTGTTGCGGCGAATCTCGGCGTCCTCGGCCGCCTGGATCGAACTCATGCCCTGGGCCTGCAGCGTCTTCAGGCGCTGGTACTGGCGCTCGGCCTGCTCGAAGCTCTGGTTGGCCGCGCGCTCGGCTTCTTCGGCCGACCGCAGGCCGTCGCGGATGGAGGTGTCGTCCAGCCGGACCAGCAGGTCGCCACGCTTGACCTGTTCGCCGTTGTCGCGCACCACCTGCAGCACGACGGCGGCCACTTCGGCGCGCAGGTCGGCCTTGCGTTCGGGCTCGACCGATCCGGTGATGACCGCGCCGGAGGCCTGGGTACCGGTGCGGATGGGCCGCAGGTCTTCCGGCGCGAGCAGCAGCACCGGGCTGGACGCTGCGCCGGCCGCAGCGGTGGCCGAAGCCGGGCTTGCCGGCGCGGCCGGGCCGCTGCCTTTGTTGCAGGCGGCCAGCAGGCTGGCGGCAATCACCACGGGCAGGACGATGAGACGCATCGGTCGACTCCTCAGGATCTGTTCTGTAGGCGGGCCACGCTTCGTGGGCGGGCACCGCAAGGTGCGAAAAAAGTGGCGCGAGCTTATCTCGACCATGAAGTTTTTCCGCCCCCACTTGCGACAAATCGACGCCAGGCGGTCATGAAGCGCAGATGGGACGCGTGGACGGCAGCCGGGCTTGATGCGCCGCAGCATGCCAGCCTGCGCCGTGGCCCGGGCGGCGCCGGTGCACGAGGTCACGCCGGTCGCCGCCGTTCGTCCGTCACGGCTGCAGTTCATCAGCCGGCACAACGGCCCGTCGCGCCGGCACTTGAAGCCCGGAAACCCGGGCCTACACTGCGGCCGCTCCAGCACAGGGCTGGTCCAAACAAGCAGGTGACGACATGCAAAAGCGCAGGGTGGTGATAGGGGGTGTGGTGGCCGTGTTGGTGCTGGGCTCGGTGGGTGGGGTGGTGGCCATGCGCAAGGCCGGAGGCCATGATGACCATGCCAAGGCAGCGGAAAAGCCGCTGGCCTTCACAGCGCGCGAGGTGGTGCGCCCGCAGGCGCTGGCGCTGCCGGCCAATGTCAGCTTCTCCGGCCCGCTGGTGGCGCCGAACACGGTGGTGGTGCGCGCCAAGGCGGCCGGCACGCTGGTCAACCTGCAGGTGGCCGAAGGCAGCCGGGTGACGGCCGGCCAGCGCCTGGGGGTGATCGACCTGGCCGAGCTGAATGCCCGCATGAACGAGCGTGAGGCCAACGCCGAAGCGGCGCGCGCCACCATGGTCCAGGCCGAGCGTACGCACACCTCCAACCTGCGCCTGGCCGAGCAGCACTTCATCTCGCCCAACGCGGCCGACGCCTCCAAGGCCGCACTGGACACCGCTCGCGCCCAGTACACCGCTGCGCAGGCCCAGGTCGAGACGGTGCACATCCTGCAGCGCGACGCGGCGCTGGTGGCGCCGATCTCCGGCATCGTCGCCAAGCGGCATGCGCTGCCGGGCGAAAAGGTGGCGGCCGAGCAGCAGTTGCTGACCATCGTCGACCTGCGCACGCTGGAAATGGCGGGCAGCGTCGGCACGCATGAGGTGTCGCAGCTGCGGCCCGGCATGCAGGTGACGCTGCAGGTCGAAGGCCTGGCAGAGCCGATGCAGGGCACGCTGGCGCGCATTGCGCCTGCCGCCGAGGCCGGCACGCGCTCGATTGGCGTCACGGTCACGCTGGCCAACCCCAAGGAAGTGCTGCGGGCAGGGCAGTTCGCCAGCGCCCGGGTGATGCTGCCGGCTGGCGAACCGAAGCTGACGGTGCCGGTCACCGCCATTGCCTCTGCTTCCGGGCAGGACTACGTCTGGACGCTGGAGGCCGGCAAGCTGATGCGCCGCACCATCGTCACCGGCCGGCGGGATGCCGAGCGCGGCCTGGTCGAGGTGGCAGAAGGCCTGCCGGCCGGTGCGCAGGTGCTGGGCGCCCGCTTCGACAACCTGCGCGAAGGTGCAGCAGCGGTGATTGCCAGCGACCCGGCCAGCGCCACCGCGACGCGGGCGGCCCTGGCCGCGCCAGCCGCTTCGGTGCCGCGCGCGCTTTGAACATCCTCTGAAGGACCTGCATCATGTGGATGACCCGAGTCGCCATCAACAACCCCGTGTTTGCTGCCATGGTGATGGTGGCGCTGTGCGTGCTGGGGCTGTTTTCCTACCAGCGGCTGGGCGTGGAGCAGATGCCCGACGTTGCCCCGCCGGTGGTCTTCATCCAGATCGCCTATCCAGGTGCTTCGCCGGCCGCGGTGGAAACCGAGATCACCAAGCCGGTCGAGTCGGCCGTGAACGCCATCGCTGGCGTCAAGATGATCCGCTCCAACAGCGTGGAAGGCCGCAGCGAGACGGTGATCGAGTTCAGCCTGGACGCCGACATCAACCAGGCCACGCAGGACGTGCGCGACAAGATGTCTGCGGTCCAGGCCACGCTGCCCAAGGACGCCAAGCCCCCGTTCATCGGCCACTTCGACAACGACAACGCCCAGCCCACCGTGGTGCTGGCACTGATCGCCCATGACCGCAGCGAACGTGAACTGTCGCTGATCGCCGACCAGACGGTGGTCAAGCGCCTGGAGCGCAGCGAAGGCGTGGCCCGAGTGGTGGCCAATGGGCTGAACGTGCGCCAGGTGCGCATCGACCTGGACGCCGCCCGCCTGCGTGCCGCAGGCCTGACGCCGGCCGACGTGGCCACTGCGCTGCAGCGCGCCAATGCCGACGAACCGGTCGGACTGGTGACCAACGGCACGGCAGACGCCATCGTGCGCGTCGAAGGCCGCGTGCGGGACCCGAAGGACTTCGCCCACATCGTCGTGTCTCGCAACACCAGCGCCGGCGTGACCACGCTGGGCGACCTGGGCCAGCTGGTGGAGGCCGACCGCGAGCCGGACGCGATTTCGCGCCTGAACGGCAAGCCGGCCATCAACATCCAGGTCTTCAAGCAGAAGGACGCCAACATCGTGCGCGCCGGCGACGCGATCAAGGAAGCCGTGGCCGACATGCAGCCCGGCCTGCCGCCCGGCGTGGAGCTGAAGGTGGTCTATGCCAACAGCGACTGGGTCAAGAACTCGCTGACCGGCGTGCAGCACACGCTGATCGAAGGTGCGCTGCTCACGGTGGGCATCGTCTTCCTGTTCCTGCACAGCTGGCGCTCGACCATCATCACCGGGCTGACGCTGCCGATCTCGGTGATTGCCAGCTTCATCGCGGTCTACATGTTCGGCTTCACGCTGAACTTCATGACCATGATGGCGCTGAGCCTGTGCATCGGCCTGCTGATCGACGACGCCATCGTCGTGCGCGAGAACATCGTGCGCCATGTGGCGATGGGGCGGGACCACCACAGCGCAGCCCGCATCGGCACCGACGAGATCGGCCTGGCGGTGATGGCGACGACCTTCGCGATCTGCGCGGTGTTCGTGCCGGTGGCCTTCATGAAAGGCATCGTCGGCAAGTTCTTCTTTCCGTTTGGCATCACCGTCACGGTGGCGGTGCTGGTCAGCCTGTTCGTCAGCTTCACGCTGGACCCAATGCTGTCCTCCGTCTGGCCGGACCCACCCGGCGACCGCATCCGCAAGCTGCCGGTGATCCGCCAGCTGATCGGCGGCCTGGACTGGGCGATGGACCACCTGCACGCGATCTACGACCGCCTGATCGTCTGGTCCTTCAGCGGCCGGCGCTACCGGCTGATGCTGCCGCCGGTGCCGGCTTTCGGCCGCCCGTTCGATGCGGCAGGCCAGCGTGACAAGACACTGCCACGCCGGCTGCGCTGGGCCACGCTGACGCCGCGCGGCATCGTGGTCGGCCTGGCCGCGTTGAGCTTCGTCGGTGCGATCTTCCTGGTGCCATTCATTGGCGCCGAGACCATTCCGCAGAACGACCAGGGCTACACGCAGATCCAGGTCAAGCTGCCGGTGGGCAGCAGCCTGGCCCGCTCGGACGACAAGATCCGCCAGGTCGAGGACATCGTGCGCCGCTTCCCGGAGATCGACACCATGAGCACGACCGTGGGCGGCGAGGCCGGGCGCAATGCCGCCGAGATCGGCCTGGGCCTGAAGCCACGCAAGGAGCGCAAGCGCAGCCAGCAGGAGATCGAGGACGCGATCCGCGAGGCTCTGAAGGAAGTGCCGGGCATCGACATCGCGCTGGGCTGGAACCGGCCGATCTTCATCGCCGTGCTGGGCCCGGACCCGACCGTGCTGGACCAGATCACCAACGACCTGTCGACCAAGATCAAGCAGATCAAGGGCGTGACCGACCTGGAAACTTCGGTCAAGCCCGGTGTGCCGGCCTTTGCGGTGCGCATCAAGCCGGACGCCGTGCGCGAACTCGGCCTGTCCACCACCGACCTGGCTGCTTCGCTGCGCACCTTCGTCAACGGCGACGTGGCGACCTACTGGACCACGCCGGACGGCCAGCAGGTGGAGGTGCAGCTGCGCCTGGGCAGCGAATACCGCCAGCAGGTCGCCCAGCTGCGCCAGCTGCCGGTGGCCTATGCCAAGGACGGCACGCCGATCCCGCTGGAGCGCGTGGTCACCATCGAGCCGGTCGAAAACCCGGTGGTCATCAAGCGCCAGAACCTGGAGCGCCGGCAGGCCATCTATGCGGGGGTGGACAAGGCTTCAGGCCGCGCGGTGGGCGACGTGGGTTCGGACGTGCAGAAGCTGGTCAAGGCCACGGTGCTGCCGCCGGGCTACCGCTTCGACGTGGGCGGACAGACCAAGGAGCAAGGCGAGATTTTCGGCAACATCCTGGCCGCGCTGGGCCTGGCCGTGGTCTTCATCTACATCGTGCTGGCCAGCCAGTTCGGCAGCTTCCTGCAGCCGATCGCCATCATGGCCTCGCTGCCGCTGTCATTGATCGGCGTGATGCTGGCGTTGCTGCTCACCGGCTCGACCATCAACCTGTTTTCGATGATCGGCTTCATCATGCTGATGGGCCTGGTGACCAAAAACGCGATCCTGCTGGTCGATTTTGCGAATCACGCGGTGCGGGCCGGCAAGAGCGTGGCCGAGGCCATCCGCGAAGCCGGCTCCATCCGCCTGCGCCCCATCATCATGACGACGGCCGCGATGGTCTTCGGCATGCTGCCGCTGGCGCTGGCCTTCAACGAAGGCGGCGAACTGCAAGCCCCGATGGGCCGCGCCATCATCGGCGGCGTCATCACCTCCACGCTGCTGACGCTGCTGGTGGTGCCGGTGATCTACAGCTACCTGGTGCGGCCGGAGAAACTGCGGGCTGCGGCTCGGCGGGCGGCTGGCGACCCTGCGATGGCAACGCAAGCGCAGGTCAAGCTGCCCCTGGGTGCCGCGGCGCCAGAGCTCTGAGATTGGTGCGTGGCCCGGGCGAAGGCGCTCAGTGCCCCTTGACCCGGTACACGCCGCAGCCCAGCAGCAGCTTGGCGTCGATGGCCTGCACGAAGCTGGCCTTGGGCATCACGCTGCCGGTTTCAGGGTTGACGATGTCGTATTCCACCCAGTGGCTGCCTTCGCTGGCTTGCCATGCCTCGCGGGTGAAGCGGTCACCGTCGATGCCCGGCACGTCATGCACTCGCTTGCCGTTCATGGCCGGCTTGGCGCCGTGGGTGCGGTAGCGGCCTTCGCGGTCCACGATGAAGACATAGAGGTCGCGGTCCAGGAAGCCGCCGTCCGGCTGGCAGAAGAGCTTGGACGCGGCATCCAGGCCGCGCGAATCGATCAGTTTCATGGCCTTGGTGACCATGGCATAGGCTTCGTCCGCGCTGCCTTGCCGCAGCCGGATGGCTGCGACAGCCTCGCCAAGTGCCCCGGCCCTGGACACCAGTTCGGTCGATGCGGTTGCAGACTCCACCACCATCTCTGCGTTCTGGCGGGTGATCTCCTCCATGCCGGCAACGCTGGCGCTGACCTGGACCAGCCCCTCGCTTTGCACTGCACTTGCCTGTGCGATGGAGCGCAGGCGATGGGAGACGTCGCGTACACCGGCCACGACGGTCTGCAGCGTGCCGCTGACCGACTGGATGCTGGCGACCGAGCTGCCGACCTGGGTGGTGGAGCTGCCGATCAGCTGGCGGATTTCACCGGCCGCTGAAGCGCTGCGCTGCGCCAGCTGGCGAACTTCGGTGGCGACGACGGCAAAGCCACGGCCGGCCTCGCCGGCGCGCGCGGCTTCGACGGCGGCGTTCAGCGCGAGGATGTTGGTCTGGAACGCAATGCCGTCTATCACGCCGATGATTTCGGCCATTCGGCGGGAGCTCGCTTCCAGCTGACCCATGGCCTCCACCGAGCTGCGCATCGCATCGCCGCCGGCCTCGGTCTGATCGCGCAGGCGGTCGGTCAGGTGGTCCAGTTCGCGCGAGGCTTCGGCATTGCTGCTCACCGCCTTGCTCAGCTCGCTGACCGTGGCCATGGTCTGCTGCAGGCTGGCGGCCTGTGCGTCGGTGCGGGTGGACAGGGCGTCGCTGCTGGCGACCAGCTGCTGGCCCGCCAGGCCGACGCGCACGGCGCTGCTGCGGATCTCCGCCACCATGGACGAGAGCTGGTGGCTCATTTTTTCGACCAGTGCACCGATCTCGGCCACCTCGTCATGCCCTTCGATCCGCACCGAGTGGGCCATGTCGCCGCGCTCCATGGCCGCCACGCCCAGGCGCAAGGCATTCAGGCCGCTGATGAAGCTGGCATACAGCGAAGAGGCCAGGTAGATCCACAGCAACATGCCGAGCGCGCAGGCACCGAGCTGCAGCCAGAGGCTGTACCGCACTGCGTCGATGCGCGCGACCAGCGACGCATCGAGCTTCTCGCTGATCTCATGCTGCAGGGCGACGACTTGTTCGATCGCCTCGGTGCCGGCGGCAAAGTAGGCACCGGGGTCGCCTTCAATCGCGTCGCCAGAGAAAATCTGCTTGACCTGGCTGGCATAGGCATTCGAGCGTTGCTTGGCGGCTTCCCAGTGGCTGGGCATGGGGGCACCGGCGCGTTGCAATGCATCGACTCGGAACTGCATGTCGGCATCGATCGTTGCCAGCGCAGCCGCCCGGCCCAGCACGCGCGCCCTGTCGGCGCCGGTGGCTTCGCCGCGCTTGATCAACGCTGCGCCTTCGCCACGCATCACGCCCAGGTTCTCGGTCCAGGGAATGGTGCGCTCGACAACGATGTCCATCAGGAAGAAGGTCTGGGCCTCGGGGTCGAGCAGCAATGTGGAGCGTTCCCCCGTCAACAGCACCAACTGGCGCAGTGCATCGACGCTGGCGCTGTGCTCGGCGAACAAGGCGGTCCGGTTGGTGCCTGCCGGTGCCGGCTGCGCGAGGGTCTGCAGTGGCTGGCGCAGTGCGTCCCACTCGGTGCGCAGCGAGAAAGCGTGCAATTCGCTGACGACGGCATCCACCTCGGTCAGGCCCTGCTGCAACCGGCCGTGGCTCTCCAGCAGCGCGGCCCGGGCGCCCTCATCGCCACCGAGCACCCGGTTGCTCAGGCCGCGGTGGGCCTGGGTTTCGGCCACCAGGTCCGACAGTGCGCGCACCACGCGCACACCTTCACGCTCGGTGTTGGCAAGCTCGACCTCGGCCAGCTTCTGGCGGGCCTGGTTCACCATCACCAGCACCATGGGCACCAGCAACATGGCCGCCATCAGCCCCAGCTTGGTCGGCATGCGCAGTCGGCGCATCAGTCCAATGCCGGGCTGCAGCAGGCGTTTCATGGGCTTCATCATGGTTCTTCTCTCCTGGGCGACGGCGCGAGAGCCGATTCGGGGCTCGCGAATCTTGCCGCGGCCAGCCCCGGTGCAATGCCGGAAAAGAAGGCAGGCAAACGCCTTGCTCGCCGCATTCAGCGGCCCAGGAAGAGCCCGCCAGGGCCGCGCCATGACGTATGCGGAAGCAGACTTCCGCGCGGTGATTTGACGCGGGCTCAGCGCACCAGCGCGTCCAGCACCTCGTGGCAGGCGCCCATGTTGTGATAGTCGACCTTGCCCGCGGGGCTCTTGTCGTCGCTGATCTTGCGGTTCTCGGCGCTCAGGATGCGGAACCAGGCGCCGTGCGTGTGGTCCACGAAATCGGCCCAGGCGTGGCCCCACAGCCGGTCGTACCAGTCCCAGTAGGCACCGTCATGGGTGCGCTGGGCCAGCACCGCAGCAGCGGCCAGCGATTCGGCCTGCACCCAGTGGTATTTCTCGGCGTCACACACCAGCAGGTGCCGGTCGGTGGAGGGGTTGCCGGCCGGCGCCAGGCCGTAGACCAGGCCGCCGTGGGCACGGTCCCAGCCCTGCAGCGTGGCCACGCCAAACAGCTCCTTGGCCCGTTGCAGCATCCAGCTGCTGTCGTCTTCCGGTTCGCCGAGGTTGCGCTCCAGCTGAAGCAACAGCTTGGCCCATTCGGTCTGGTGGCCGACCTGGAAGCCCCAGGGCCGGAAGATGTTGGTCTTGTCGTGGCGGTTGTATTCCCAGTCGGGCGACCAGTCGGCGTGGTAATGCTCCCAGATCAGGCCGCCGGCATGTTCGGCCAGACGCTGGGTGACCGACTGGGCCAGTTCGGCGGCACGCAGCAGGAACTGCGGCGCCTCGGTTGCCTCGTAGGCGGCCAGCATGGCTTCGCAGGCATGCATGTTGGCGTTCTGGCCCCGGTAGGGCGAAAGCACCCAGTCCGGCGTGGCTTCGTCGGCATACAGCTTGGCGGCAGGCTCCCAGAAGCGCCTTTCCATCAGCTCCGCGGTCTCGAACAGGCCGGTGCGGGCCTCTTCGATGCCTGCACGCAGCGCCTGTGCATGCGCCAGCAGCACAAAGGCCAGGCCGTAGCAATGGTTGGTCGCGTCCAGCACCTTCTTCTGGCCGCTGTCCCAGTGCAGCAGCCAGGCGTAGCCGCCGGTGGTGGGGTCGCGGTGCACGTCCTGCACGAAGCGCAGCGCGTGGCGGGCGTTGGCCAGCCATTCGGCGGCGCGCGCATGCCCGGGGAAGCGCCTGGCCATGGTCGCATGCGTGATGACGAAGCGCGTGCTGCTGACCAGGTGGCGGGTGTACGGGTCATAGACCCGGCCGTCGTCCTTGTAGAACTGGTAAAGGCCGCCGCTGGGGTCCACACAGCGGTCGTCATAGAAGGTCTGCGTCTGCAGCAGGTGTTCCTCCAGGAACTCGGCGCGACGGAAGTCGGGATCTTGCTTCATGGGGTGATGCTAAGTCGGCAAAGGGTGCCAAGCCAAGCCCGTTCCCATGTCCTCGGCACCCCCAGGACGTGGGGCGCAGGGCCACGTCGTTGGCGAGCTCAGGCCAGCCGTTGTTCGCTCTTGGCGTCGAACAGATGGGCGGACAGCGGGGACCATTGCAGCGCAACGGCGTCGCCGACGCGCTGCACCACCTTGCCCGGCACGCGAGCGGTCAACACGCCCAGTGCGGTCTCGACCAGCGCATAGGTTTCCGGGCCGGTGGGCTCCAGCATGCTGATGCGGCCGGGCAGGGCGCCGGTTTGATCGGCGCTGACCAGCGCGATGTCTTCCGGGCGGATGCCGTAGCTGACTTCGTTGGCCGCGCCGGCCGAGATCGAGGCGCGCTGCACCTCGGCCAGCGGCAGGGCCACGCCGCTGGCGGCCAGGCCGGCGGCCGCGCGCTGGGCCGTCATCAGGTTCATGGCCGGGGAGCCGATGAACTCGGCGACGAAGCGGGTCGCCGGGCGGCTGTAGATGTCGTCCGGGGTGCCGAACTGCTGCACCTGGCCGTCCTTCATCACCGCGATGCGGTCGCCCAGCGTCATGGCCTCGACCTGGTCGTGGGTCACGTACACGGTGGTGGTCTGGGTCTTCTGATGCAGGCGCTTGATCTCGGCGCGCATTTCCACACGCAGCTTGGCGTCCAGGTTGGAGAGCGGTTCGTCGAACAGGAACAGCTTGGGGTTGCGTGCCAGGGCGCGGCCCATCGCCACGCGCTGGCGCTGGCCGCCGGAGAGTTGGCCGGGCTTGCGGTCCAGCAGGTGGCCGATCTGCAGCATGCTGGCCACGCGTTGCACCGCGGCTTCGCGTTCGGCCTTGGGCACCTTGCGCATCTCCAGCGCGAAGGCGATGTTCTGCGCCACGCTCATGTTCGGGTAGAGCGCGTAGCTCTGGAACACCATCGCGATGTCGCGGTCCTTGCTGGGCAGGTGGGTGATGTCACGGTCGCCCAGCAGGATCTTGCCGGTGGTCGGCACGTCCAGGCCGGCGATCATGTTCAGCAGCGTGGATTTCCCGCAGCCCGAGGGGCCGACGAGGATCAGGAATTCGCCGGCTTCGATGTCGATGTCGATGCCCTTGAGGATCTCGACGTTGCCGAAGGTCTTGCGGACCTGTTCAATGGTGAGTGCGCCCATGATGTGCTCTTTTCCTTCTTAGCCTTTGACGGCGCCAGCCGTCAGGCCACGCACGAAATACTTGCCCGCCACGACGTAGACGAACAGCGTGGGCAGCGCAGCAATCAGCGCGGCAGCCATGTCGACGTTGTATTCCTTGACGGAACTGGTGGTGTTGGCGAGGTTGTTCAGACCCACGGTGATGGGCTTGCTGTCCGCGCCGGAGAAGACGACGCCGTACAGGAAGTCGTTCCAGATGTTGGTGAACTGCCAGATCAGCGTCACGACCAGGATGGGCGTGGACAGCGGCAGCACGATGCGCCAGAAGATCTGCCAGAAGTTCGCGCCATCGAGCATCGCGGCCTTGACCAGTTCGTCGGGCAGGCCCACGTAATAGTTGCGGAAGAACAGCGTGGTCGACGGGATGCCCGCCAGCACGTGGATCAGCACCAGGCCCCAGATCGAGCTGGCAATGCCCAGCCAGCCCAGGATCTGGCTCATCGGGAGCAGCACGACCTGCATCGGCATGAACACGCCGAACAGCATCAGCGCGAACATCAGCTCGCTGCCGCGGAAACGCCACTTGGACAGCACGTAGCCGTTCAGCGAGCCGATCAGGGTGGAGATGCTGACAGCCGGCACCACCATCATCACCGAGTTCATGAAAAACGGCTTCAGGCCGCCGCAATCGGTGCCGGTGCAGGCGCCGGACCAGGCCTTGGCCCAGGCATCCAGCGTCGGCGACAGGGGCAGCGACAGCAGCGTGCCGTTGCGGATCTCGTCCATGCTCTTCAGCGCGGTCGAGAGCATCACGTACAGGGGGGTCAGGAAGAACAGGGCGAACAGCCCGAGCGCCGTGAAGAGCGCGATGCGGCCCCACGACAGGCGCGGGGCGAGAGAGGACGGCGCGCTCATTTCTTGGTACGGAGTTCAGAGTACAGGTAGGGCACGACGATGGCGGCCACCGTCGCGAGCATGATGGTCGCGCTGGCGGCGCCCAGGCCGATCTGGCCGCGCGAGAAAGCCATCGTGTACATGAAGGTCGCCGGCAGGTCGGTGGCGTAGCCGGGGCCGCCAGCGGTCAGCGCCATCACCAGGTCGAAGCTCTTGATCGCGAGGTGGCTGACGACCATCAGCGTGGAGAAGAAGACCGGACGCAGGGTCGGGATGATGATGCGCCAGTAGATGCGTGGCAGGCTCGCACCGTCGACCTGGGCGGCCTTGATGATGGAGTCGTCGATGCTGCGCAGGCCGGCGAGGAAGAGCGCCATCACGAAGCCTGCCGATTGCCAGATGCCGGCAATGGCAACGCAGTAGATGGCCTTGTCTGGGTCGACCAGCCAGCCGAATTCGAAATTGGTGAAGCCCCATTCGCGCATCAGGTGCTCGATGCCGAGGCCGGGATTCAGGATCCACTTCCACGCGGTGCCGGTGACGATGAAGGACAACGCCATCGGGTACAGGTAGATGGTGCGCAGCACGCCTTCGGCACGCACCTTCTGGTCCAGCAGGATGGCCAGCAGCAGGCCCAGGGCCATGCCGCCGAAGATGAACAGCCCGCCGAAGATGCCCAGGTTCTTCAGCGCCACCCACCAGCGGTCGTTGTCGAACAGCTTGACGTACTGCTCCAGGCCAACGAAGTCGTAATTGGGCAGCAGGCGGGAAGCGGAGAGCGAGAGATAGCCGTTCCAGGCGATCAGCCCATAGATGAAGAAGAACGACAGCACAAACGACGGTGCGATGACCAGTTTGGGCAGCCAGGGTGTGCGCAGGGCGGATGGGGCTGACATGGAGACGGACAGTAGGTCAGAAAAACGACCGCGCCAATGGCGCGGTCGAAAACGGCTTGGAAGAACTTCAGCTGACCAAGCCGCCCGGAGACCGGTGAGCGCCGTTGCCGGCGCTCACCGCATCACGCTTACTTGGTCTTGGCAGCGCTGGCGATCTTGTCCATCGCTTCCTTGGCAGTCATCTTGTCGGTGTTCCAGAACTGGCTCACGGCGTCCTTGATGGCACCTTCGGCAGCCGACGGCACGGCCATGCCGTGGGCAATCGACGGCACCAGCGCGCCGGTCTTGGCGGTGGAGACGAAGTCAGCCGACGAGGTCTTGGCGCACTCGTCGAACTTGTCCATCTTCACGCCCAGGCGAACCGGGATCGAGCCCTTGTTCAGGCTGAAGGTTTCCTGGAATTCGGGCGACATGATGGCCACGGCCAGGTCCTTCTGGGCCTTGATGTTGGCTTCGTTCTTCAGCTTGAACATCGCGAAGGAGTCGATGTTGAAGGTGTAGGACTTGGCGGTGCCGGGGGCTGCGCTGCAGGAGAAGTCCTTGCCCGGCACCTTGCCGGCTGCCAGGAATTCGCCCTTGGCCCAGTCGCCCATGATCTGCATGCCGGCTTCGCCCTTGATGACCATCGCAGTCGCCAGGTTCCAGTCACGGCCTGGGGCGTTCTTGTCGGTGTAGTCCTTGACCTTCTTGAAGGTCGTCAGGACCTTCTCCATGGTCGGGCTGCTCAGCGTCTTCGGGTCCAGTTGCACCAGGGCTTTCTTGTAGAAGTCCACGCCGCCGACGCCCAGAGCCACGGCTTCGAAGGTGGTGAAGTCCTGCCAGTTCTGGCCACCGTGCGCGACCGGGATCACGCCAGCCTTCTTCAGGCCTTCGGCGGCGACGAAGAACTCGTCCCAGGTGGTCGGCACTTTGACGCCGGCCTTCTTGAAGACTTCAGGGTTGGACCACAGCCAGTTCACGCGGTGCACGTTGACCGGGGCGGCAATGTAGTGGCCCTGGTACTTCATGACGTCGCTGACGACCTTGGGCAGCACGGCGTCCCAGTTCTCGGCCTTGGCGACGTCGTCCATGTTGGCCAGCACGCCTTCAGCGGCCCACTCCTGCAGCGACGGGCCCTTGATCTGGGCGGCGGCCGGGGCATTGCCCGAAACCACGCGCGACTTCAGCACCGTCATGGCGGAATCGCCGCCGCCACCGGCGACTGCGAAGTCCTTCCAGGTGTCGCCCTTGGCTTGCAGCGTGGCCTTCAGTGAGGACACGGCCTTGGCTTCGCCGCCACTGGTCCACCAGTGCAGCACTTCAACTTCACCCGCTTGAGCGGCGGTGGCCACGACGCAGGCGCAGGCCAGCACGACGGCGCTCAGGGGCATTGCACGAAAGCTATTCATCAGACTCTCCAATTTGCGAAGGGCCCGTGCTGCATCCTCACTCAGCAGCACGGGCCTGGAAACAGGGTTCACGCGAGGTTCAGCACGGCCTCGAAACCCGGATCAGAACCACCATTCGATCTGGGCGCCGAAGCTGTTGCCCGAGGTCTTGTCGTCGAAGGCGGTCTGGCCGG
>NZ_JAJNKD010000020.1:0-139918 GCF_021043325.1 Ideonella azotifigens | reverse complement strand
CTCAAGCGCTGCGGCTGAGAATTGCGGCTGCGCCGCCTTGTCCGCAACCATTGCGGTTTTCGATTTGCGTGGCATTCTTGGCAACCCGCACCTGGGCTGATGGTTCATTCCGACCGAGGCAGCCAGTACGCCAGCGCGTCGCATCAGGCATTGCTGGCGCGTCACGGCTTGGTCGGCAGCATGAGCCGCAAAGGCAACTGGTGGGACAACGCGGTGATGGAGCGATTCTTCCTGAGCCTCAAGACGGAGCGGGTCTGGTAGCGTGACTACGCCAACCATGCCGAGGCCGTGACGGACATCGCCGACTACATCGTGGGCTTCTACAACAGCGTGCGTCTGCACTCCAAACTGGGCAACTTGCCACCCAATGCTTTCGAGCAGCAATCGGCAATCAATCAACCTATTTCTGTGTCCGAAAAGACTTGACCGGCACAGCCACGGGCGGTCTGCAAGGCACGGTCGCCCACAGGTTGGGCCTCCTGGACCGAACTTGCCAGATTGGCGGCGTGCACGGCCTCCCGCTGTTCGCTGCGGCGGACAGGCAGCAACTCATGCAGTGCATTCGAGGATGCATGTGTCGTCGGCCATCGCCCTCTCCTCGGTGTGTTGGACTGATTCTGTGCGGGCGGCAGAACCGGAGCCTTGCGCCAACGCAAGCGGTTGCATGCCAGCTGCGCGCGAGGGCTCAGTGGGCCATCAGCACCGGCAAGGTCATCGAGTCCAGCACCGTGCGCGTCGCCCCGCCCAGCACCCATTCGCGCAGCCGGTTGTGGCCATAGGCGCCCATGACCAGCAGGTCGGCCGATGCTTCGGCTGCCAGCGAGAGCAAGGCATCGCCGACGTCCTGCTCGGGCAGGCTGTGCATGGCCATCGGGGCCATCACGTCGTTGAGCCGGAGCCAGCGCTGAAGCGCGACACGGCCCACGCGGTCGGCGTCGCGCGTCCTGGCGTCGCAGGCGATGTGGATGAGTTCCGCCTGGCGCAGCCACGGCAGCGCCGCGGTGACCGCACTCGCGGCTTCTCGCGTGGGCTTCCAGGCCAGCAGCACTTCTCGGCCGATCTGCGTGAAGCTGCCACTGCTGGGCAGGATCAACGCCGGTTTGCCGCTGTCGGTGAGCAGCGTGGCGACGAAGCCGGGCGGCAGCGCGCCAGCCAGTTCATCCTTCGCATCCAGCTGACCCAGCACCAGCAGGTCGGACAGCAGCGCATGTTCGAGCACGGCAGACTCAAAAAGCTCGCTGCCGGTTTCGGCCCAGGTCATGTTGCCCGAAGGCAGCTGGCGTTCGAACAGTGCACGCGCACGTCCGCGCTGCTCGCGGTCCAGCCGTTCGAGCAATGTGTAGGCCGAGGCCGCGCCTTCGGCGCCGGCAAAGGGCATGGCCAGCAAGGTGGGGACCACAGCGTACAGCGCAGTCAGCGCCGCCTGATGATCGCGCGCCAGCGCCTGGGCGACGGTGAGCCGGACGGCTGAGCGGGCCGAAGCGTCGAGGTGGACGAGGATCTGCTTCATGGTGAATGCCTCCGTTTGGCCGGGAATGAAGGAGCGCGCGCCGCCATCATGGGCAGCTGTGCACCATGGGCATTGACCTTCGTCAAGCCGGCCGTTGAAGGCGATGAAAGCCGCGCTTTGCGAACTCCACGCACACCAGGTAGAGCGCCGCGACGCCGGCGATGGCCAGCAGCATGCCGGCCGGTGGGGCCACGAAGCCCAGCAGCCCGGCCAGCGGCGTGAACGGCAGCAGCACGGCCACCGCCACGGTGGCCAGCGCTGCCGTGGCCAGCGCAGGGTGGGCGCGGCTGCGCCATGGGCGGCCGCGGGTGCGCAGCACGAAGATCACCAGCACCTGCGTGGCCATGGATTCGATGAACCAGCCGGTGCGGAACAGCGCCGCATCGGCGCCAAAACCGAGCCGCAGCATGGCGAAGGTCGCGAAGTCGAACAGCGAGCTGAGTGGCCCGAAGACCAGCGTGAAGCGGCGAATGAAGGCGGGGTCCCAGTCGTGCGGGCGCAGCAGCTCTTCTGCGTCCACCCCGTCGAACGGAATCGTCGCTTCGGAGGCATCGTAGAGCAGGTTGTTGAGCAGCACCTGCACCGGCAGCATCGGCAGGAATGGCAGGAACACCGAGGCCGCGGCCATGCTCAGCATGTTGCCGAAATTCGAGCTCGTGGCCATCATGATGTACTTCATCACGTTGGAAAAGGTTCGCCGCCCCTCGACCACGCCGTCGTGCAGCACGTTCAGGTCGCGCTCGAGCAGGATCATGTCGGCCGCGTCCTTGGCCACGTCCACTGCGGTGTCCACCGAGATGCCGACGTCCGCATCGTGCAGCGCCGGGGCGTCGTTGACACCGTCGCCGATGTAGCCGACGACATGGCCGCGGCTCTTCAGCGCATTCAGCACGCGGCTTTTCTGGGCCGGCGAAACACGGCAGAACACAGAAGTCTTCTGCGCCTGCGCGGCCAGCGCAGCGTCGTCGAGCTGTTCGATCTGTGCGCCGGTCAGCAGGTTGTGAACCGGCAGGCCGACCTGTGCACAGACGTGGCGCGTCACGCCCTCGTTGTCGCCGGTGAGCACCTTCACATGCACATGCAGCGCGCGCAGCCGGCTCAGGGCTTCGGACACGCCAGCCTTGGGCGGGTCCAGGAAAACCGCGAAGCCGCAGAACACCAGCTCGCGTTCATCGTCCAGCTGCGCATGGTCATGCGCGGGTGGCACGCGGCGCGAGGCCACGGCGAGCACCCGCAGGCCATCCCGGCTCAACGCATTGAAACTGGCGAGCACGCTTGCGCGGCCCTGGTCGTCGAGCGGCCGGCGTTGCGGCACACCGGCCACCGGCTCGGCCTGCGCCTGCGTGCACAGCGCGACCAGGTCCTCCGGCGCGCCCTTGACGATGAGCAGCCGCTCGCCGGCCCGCTCGACCAGCACCGACACGCGCCGCCGCTCGAAGCCAAACGGCACTTCGTCGAGCTTCTGCCAGCCAGCCGGGTCCACGCCCGGCTGTGCCAGGATGGCGTCGTCGAGCGGGCTGCGCAGGCCCGACTCGAAGTGGCTGTTGAGCCAGGCCAGTTCCAGCACCCGCGCGCTGGGACGGCCTTCGGCGTCGACCGCCCGCTCGAGCCGGATGCTGGCCTCGGTCAGCGTGCCGGTCTTGTCGGTGCACAGCACGTCCATGCTGCCCATGTTCTGGATGGCCGGCAGATGCTTGACGACCACCTTGCGCTCGGCCATGCGCAGCGCGCCACGCGCCAGCGTCACCGAAACAACCATGGGCAGCAGCTCGGGCGTCAGCCCCACGGCCAGCGCCACGGCAAACAGGAAGGTCTCAGCCGAGAGTTGGTGGGCCAGCAGCTGCGCGAAGGTCACGAACAGCACCAGCGCCGCGGTCATCTTGACCAGCAGTTGCCCGAAGCCGCGTGTGCCGCGCTCGAATGCCGTGGGCGCAGCGTGCTTTCCCAAGGCATGCGACATCTCGCCGAGGAAGGTCGATCGCCCGGTGCGGCAGACCAGCAGCGTCGCGCTGCCTGTCAACACCGATGCGCCCATGAACGCCGCATTCACCGCCGCGCCGATGTCGCCCTCGCCTGCATCGAGCTCCTGCGGCTTTTTCTCCACCGGGTAGGCCTCGCCGGTCAGCATGGCCTGGCGCACGAAGAAGTCGCGCGCCTCGATGACCCGACCGTCTGCGGGCACCATGTCGCCAGCCGCCAGCTGCACCACGTCGCCCGGCACGAGCGCCGCTGCGGGCACCCGCGTCACCGTGCCATCCCGAAGCACGTTCGCGTTCAGCGCCACTGAACGCTTCAGACGCTCGGCTGCGTCGCCGGCCCGGTGCTCCTGCACGAACTCCAGCGCAACGCTGCCCACCACGATGAAGGCGATGACGGCGGCGCTGGTCGCGTCGCCCATCACCGCGGAAGCCCCACACGCCAGCAGCAGCATCAGCACCAGCGGGCTGTTGAAGTGCGCCAGGAAGGCCGACGCCATCCGCCGCCGAGGCTGTTGGTCCAGCGTGTTGGCGCCTTGCGCCGCAAGCCGGCGTGATGCTTCTGCGGAGGAAAGTCCTTGTCGCTCGGCCAGCAGCGAAGTCAGCAGCTCGGCTGTCGGCACTCTCCAGAAATCGCGCGGTGCCGGCCCCGTTTGCTTGGACACGCCCTGACCTCAGTCGGTCCGAGCAGGCGGCATGGACGCAAGCAGGAGGGAGAGCCAGGGCTGCATCCAGTGGCCGGCCAGCACGCTTGTCGACGCCGCAGCGCCAGGCCGCCTGGCGAGGGCGGCGGACCCGCCGTCCCGGACAGTGTCGGAGACGGGCAGATGCCCTGTGGCAGCGCGCCACCACGCATCGGCCCATGCCTGCTGGACGGCGTTGAGATGGAAGCTGGCGATCTCCTGCATCGAGCTGAGGGCGTGCTCAAGGGCCTGAGGGCCGGCTGCCACGCGAGTGAGCATCAGCCAACCATCGAGCCACTTCATGGCGAGTTGGTTGCCGCCCAGCGGGTGGAACCAGGCGTCGCTCCACTCATGCAGAAGACGCGGGCCATGCAGTGCATCCAGCACTGTCCATACAGCGTCAGGCCCAGATGTCGAGGAAGAGTCAGTTGGCACGGGCAACGCGGTCATGGCAATTTCCTGTTGAACATCCCTGAGAGATGACCGCAGCGAATGGCTGCACCAGGCGATGCTAGGCGCCCAACTTCGCAATCGCTTGCGCCAGCTCAAGCCTCGCCGCTTCGGCTGCCAGCCATGCCTCCACAAGCCGCCTGCCACGCCGCCTCGCTGCGCTGATCTGGCGCAATGTGCGTCCGGCCAATGGCAGTTCAATGACACCTCACGAAACAGGGGGCTCGCATGCAAGCCGCATCCACCTTGACCCGGCGGGCAGCCGGTGTGCGTCGGGAGACGGCGCAAGCCTGGAGGCGACCATGATCTGGCTGATCCTGGTGGGGCTGTGCATGCTCTGTGTGCTCCTCGGCGTCTTTCGGTTGGTGGTCATCGTGCTGACGCTCGATTGACCTGCGATGCAAGCCGCATGCGTCGGCTCAATCCACTGTCCGCAACGGCCTTGCCCTCCATGAATCAGGCAGGTGTCGAAATCTAGTGGTGCTTCCTGGTTTCAGCGGCACGGCCGCGGCCTGGCATTTCAGGACCAGCGCCCTGTCTTGACGCCGATCGCTGCAGACTTCTCGCCAGACCGCCGACCGCGCACCCTCAACGGTGGTCCAAAGCACGAATCTCCGTGACGAGTGCCGCATGCCGCGCCGCCACCTCGTTGCCCAAGGATTGGACCAGGGCAAACGAGCGTGAACGACGGATGGCCAGTTCCAACTCGACCAGCATGGCGTGCAAAGACGCAGCCCCGATCGATCCAGCGGCGCGCTTGAGGGATTGAATCCTGGGCAAGGCCTCGCTCGCCTGGTGGGCTGCAAGCGCCGACTGGATCAGTTCGATGTCCGGGACTGAGGACTCGACGAATGAGCGCAGCACCCCCGCAAAAACCGTCTCGCTGCCGTTCACCATTTGAAGCCCATAGGCCGCGTCCAGGCCGGTCAACCGCCACATCGGCAGTTCCCGCATGATCGCTGCCGCCTCGGCAGGCCGACGTTGCGGCGGCCCGCGCGGTCCGGCCTCGACGGGCTTACTCGGCAGCCACCTGAGCAAGGCGTTGAAGAGCACATCGGGCTCAACCGGCTTGGCCACGAAGTCGTCCATGCCAGCTTGCAGGCACATCTCGCGGTCTTCGCTGAATGCGTTGGCCGACAGCCCGATGATGGGTCGCCCGGACCAGCCCGGCAGCGCACGGATGCTGCGGGTGGCCGAGAGGCCGTCCAGCACCGGCATCTGCATGTCCATCAGGACCAGGTCGTATGCCAGGAGCTGCGCCTTTTCAACTGCCACCTGGCCGTTCACTGCGCTGTCGACCTCCAGCCCCACGGCCTTCAGCAGTTCGGTGGCCACCTCCCGATTCACCTCGTTGTCTTCCACCAGCAGGATGCGGGCGCCGGTGTGCCTGCGTCTCAACTGTTCCTCGGGCCTGAGCTGCACGGTTGAGGGCACGGCAGGCACCGGCCCCAGGCCGCGGCTCAGCCGGGCCGTGAACCAGAAGGTCGAGCCTCGACCAGGCATGCTGGTGACACCGACCTCGCCACCCATCAGCTGGGCCAGGTGCTTGGTGATGGCCAGCCCCAGTCCCGAGCCACCATGCAAGCGCGTGACCGTGGTGTCCGCCTGCTCGAACGCATTGAACAGGCGAGGCAGCGCCTGGGCAGCAACGCCAGCGCCGGTGTCCTGCACCTCGAAGCGCACCAGCAAGCCCGCCACAGTCTCCTCGACCAGCACGGCCCTCAGCGTGATGCATCCCTTGTCGGTGAACTTCACGGCGTTGCTTGCGTAGTTGAGCAGCGCCTGCCCCAGTCGCGTCAGATCACCATGCAGCCAAAGCGGCACCGCATCGAGGTCCACCCGCACATCGATGCCCTTGCCGCGAGCCTGTTCGCAGATGATGGACTGCACGTTGTCGAACAGCGCCGTCAAATGAAGATCGGTCAGGTCCAGCTGGAAACCACCGGCTTCGATCTTGGACAAGTCCATGATGTCGTTGACCACCGACAGCAGGTGGCGAGCCGCGACGTCGATCTTGCCCAGGCGATCAGTCTGTTCGGGCGTGGATCCGGTTCGCTGCAGCAGCTTGGTCAGGCCGATGATCGCGTTCAGCGGCGTGCGGATCTCATGGCTCATGTTGGCCAGGAACGCCGACTTCATGCGATTGGCGGCCTCTGCTGCGAGGCGCGCCTGCTCGGTCCTTTCGCGCAGCTCCGTAACGTCGCGCAGCACGGCCGTGTAGTAACGCTGGCCATCGACGTCCAGCTTGGAGATCGACACTTCCACCGGGAGGTGCTGGCCGTCTGCACGCACGGCAAACACGGCGCGCTCTGCGCCCATGCGCCGCTTGGCAGAGCCACGGGCACCGAACTCCCGGACGAAACTGCTGTGTTCGGCCCAAGCCGACTGAGGCAACAGCGTCTCCAGCGTGCGCCCGAGCATGTCGCTGCTGCTGCGCGTGAACATTTCCTCTGCGGCGGGATTGAACAGCACGATCCGCTGTTCACCGTCCAACACCACCACCGCGTCCATGACGGATCCAATGATCTGGTCGAAGCGCAGCTCGTGGTGGCGCAAGTGCCGCTGCATCGCCGTTCGGCCCACTTCGCTCAAGTGCAATGCGTTCGCGGTTCGCCAGATCAGCAGCGCGAACAACAGGGTGTAGGCCACGGTGATGAGCGCAATGCCGAAAGTGCCTTGCACCTGCCCCCGGCGCTCGGCAAACAGCAGCAGCCAGCCCAGAATGAAGGGGCCGCACAGCACATAGGGCAACAGCCGCCGCGCGGCCATGCCACCAGCCCCCTTGTCGACCAACAGGCGCATCAGGCCCTCCGAGGGCCTGGCCAGCAGCGCGCCGAGGCACAACACCACGAGCCCGATCGCCGTGTGCAGCGCGAGCGTTGAATAAGCCCCCACGCCGTACAAGGCCTCCACGCCATAGGCGTAGCCCACGCAGGCCAGCAGGCCGATCAGCGCCCCGACCGTGGCGGCCCCCTGCGCCACCGGTCGCCAGGGGCTGGCATCCAGCAGCAGCAGCGCCAGCGCAGCACACAACAGCCCGGCGGCCGTGGCCTCGGCCATGCGGCCCGCGGGCGCATGGGCATGCGGATCCACCTCGACACGGATCAACAGCTGGTCAATGCCGAGATCTGCTGGCAACAGGTATTCGGCCAGCGTCAGCAGACAGATCAGCACCACACAACCCAACATCGAAGCGCGAAACACACGCACTGCGCGCGTGGTGGCGGAGGTGCTGGAGGTGGCCAGCGCAATGCCGGCGAACAGGAAGCACACCGCCGTGTTCGGCTTCATCGAAGCAAAGTCGGGCTGGATGCGCGTGAGCCACGGCACCGTCAGCACCCAGCCCACCAACACCACGACACCCAAGCCCGCCACGGCGACGCCAGACGACTTCGCCATCCGCAGCGAATTCGCCACCAGCGTTGCGTCAAGATTGTCGACAGGTGTCAAGACTGCTCCACCCCCAGAGCCACTCTGGCTCGTTGGTTTCAGCCTACTGCCGGGCCGCTGGCGCGGCGTTGCGGCAACTCAATGCTCAGAGCGCCCGAGGGCCGACGCTGGCGCCGGTTTCAACGCCACGCAGGGAAAGCCGGCGACATGCAGGACATGCTGGCGAAATTGACGAATGTCAAACAAGGGCCGGGGAGAAAGGTGAGACTCGTGATTCCTCTGGCACTGGGTCGAGGCCACCGCACATGTACCACCGAATCCTGGTCCCCGTTGACGGAAGCCCGACCAGCCGGCGCGGCCTGCAAGAAGCGATTGCCATCGCGAAGGCAGCGGCGGCACCATCCGCCTGCTGCACGCTGTGGACGACCTCCGCTTCGTGACCTGAACCGGAGAAGCCGCTTGCCTGAATCCCAGCCAGCTTCCGCGTCCTCACACGACCCCTTCCCCCTGCTCGAGCGGCACAGGCCGCATGCCGACGAGAACTCATGGGAAGCGCAGATCGCGCTCACGCTTGCGATGCGCGCCGTCGGCGAGTCGCTTCTGCGGGGTGTTTTTGAAACCGCGCTGGACGGCATCGTGATGACTGGCGAAGACCAACTCATCGTGCTGGCCAATGCCGCTGCCGCTCGCATGCTCGGCTGCTCGTCGTCGCAGGACATGGTGGGCTCACCCCTGGCGCGCTTCATTCCCGAATCCTGCCGGGCCATGCATGGCGATGCCATGCGCAAATTCGGCAGGAGCGGCGCCGCTGTGCGGCACATGGGGCGGCGGCGCGAGGTACAGGCCATGCGGACCGATGGCACGCTGTTTCCAGCGGAGGCCACCATTTCCCACATCGAGATCGATGGCCTCGGGCTCTACACAGCCACGCTGCGGGACATGAGCGAAGCCCGGCAGGCCGAACAAGCCTTGCGCGACAGCGAAGCCATGCTCCGCCGCCTGCTGATGAACCTGCCGGAGGCGGTGTTCGTCAACAGCGGCAATCGTGTCAGCTTCGTCAACGAGGCCGCCCAACGGCTGTTTGGTGGCGACGAGGCCGCGTTGCTCGGCCGTGCCCCGTTGGAGCTGATTGCCCCGCAATCCCGCGCGCTGGTGCACGCCCGCATCGCGGCGCTGAGCCCGCGGGCACCTGTCGCTCCGTTGACGGAACTCGGCATACAGCGGCTGGACGGCAGCGAGCGGCGCGTGGAATCCGTGGGCACGCTGATCGCTCATCGCGGAGAAAGCGCCATCCTGGTGGTGCTGCGCGATGTGACCGAACTGCGCCAGGCACGCACGGCGCTGGAGCAATCCCATGCGGACCTGCAACGCCTGGTCGCAGCGCTGGAGCAGACGCTGATGACGGAGCGCAAGCGCATTGCGCGCGAGCTACACGATGATCTTCAGCAGACGCTTTCGGCAATCCGCATGGACACGTTTTTGCTGCGCGAGAACTGCGGTGGCCCCAACGATGCAGCGACGCTGGCGCGCATCGACGGCTTGGCCGAAGCTGCGATGGCTTCGACGCGGCGACTTGTCAACGACCTTCGCCCCTTGCCGCTGGAGGAAATGGGGCTGACCGAAGCGCTCAAAGCCATGGCTCAGCGCTTCGCAGAGCGCTCCGGCATTACCTGCGAGGTGACCGTGCCGCCACCTGACGCGGCAAACGAGCCTGCCGCGACGCTGGCGCACTGCCTCTTCCGCGTGGCCCAGGAGGCACTGAACAACGTTGGCAAGCATGCGCACTGCCGCCAGGCCGAGGTCTCGCTCAGGCGTGATCAGGACGGCGGCTGGACGCTGAGGATCCGCGACGACGGTTGCGGCATCCAGCCAGGTGACCCGCGCAAGCCCAAGTGCTATGGACTGCTCGGCATGGGCGAGCGGCTGCGCGCGTTGGGTGGCGCATTGAAGGTCAGCAGGCGATCCGAGGGCGGTACCTGCGTGGAGGCAACGCTGCCCCCACCGCCGCGCATGGACTGACGGCCGCCCCCAAGCGGCCGGCCGCCGGCGCGGCAGCAGGATGGCGGGGTGATTCGCGCGGCACCGCTGGCGCCCGCTTCATGGCCCATTTGCGCAGCACCCTGTCCAGCCCGCGCGTGCTGCTGGACGCGATGCCCGCATGGCCGGGGCCTTGAACCGCGTTCGTCCGGCAAAGGCGCTGCTGCTGCAGTCTTTCACGGCGTGGTGGGCGCGCGCCCTGCGCCGTGCGGGCCACCGCTGCTATGCTGATTTGATGTCGCTTTCTTTCACCCGGCTCCAGGCCCGCTTCGGGGTTGCGCTGCTGCTGGCATCGGTGCCCGCGCTTGCCACTGCGCAGGATGCTGCGGCCGCCTGCGGAGCAGCCACGCGCAAGCTGCCGGAGCGCGCGGTTTCCGCGCCCGGTGCCAACGGCTTTGCGGCGGGGCTGGCCGGGCTCGACGATCATGGGCGGGATCGGGCCATCCGGGACGAACTGCTGCGCGGGAACCTGCCAGGCTTCCTGCGGCATGCCTTGCCGGCGACGCTGGATGCGCGGCTGCCCGGTGGCCGCACGTTGAAGCTGACCCTGTGCGTGCTGTCCGACTACCTCAGCGTGGGCTCGGACGATGATCATCTGCGGGTGCCGCTGAGCCTGGATAGCGCGCTCGCGGTCGCCACCCGCTTCGGCTTCACCTTGCCGACCACGCGCATGGTGGACCTCATCTATCGCCAGGCCGCCGTGCACCTCGTGCCCCAGCCGCTCCCCGCCGGGGACCGCATGCGATCACTGGCCTACACCCGCCAGCACGACGCCCTGGTCGAGCAGCAGCGCAACGCGCTGGGCTTTGCACCGGATGTGCTGACGGCAGGCCACAAAAAGGACCTGGTGCTGAGCGCCCGACTGTGGGCCCAGCCCGAGCGGGTGGCGATCTACGGCTGGCGCCGCCCGGATGGCCAGCCCATCCAGCCCCTGTCGACCGTGCACGGCGCACGGTATGCCGACTACAGCCACGGTGTGCGGCTGGTCAGCCAGACCGTCTTTGTCGATGGCCGCGCCATGTCCATCTTCGACGTGCTGGCGGACAGCCAGCTGGCGGCGGCGCTGAGCGACGAGGGCCCGTTGCCCAACGCGGCCGGGCTGCTCGCTGCTGCCGCTGCGCGCTGACCGGCTCGCAGTGCACCGCGCCTCCCGAGCCGCCCAGCTTCGGCGCTTGCGCCCGTGGGCGGCTCAGCGCGCCGGCAAGGTCTTGCAGCAGCGAAAGCCCAGGTGGTAGTTGGCATGGCTGTGCAGGTCCAGCACATGGCTGCCGTGCCAAAACGGCGCACGCCAGCGGCACCAGTCCTCGTGCGCGCGGTAGGCATCGAAGACAAACCAGCTGCCCTTCATTTCCGTGACCCCCAGCGTCAGGCTGCCGGTGCTGGCCATCTGCGCCTCGGTCAGCGGCAGATTCATGTGCTCGGCGGCATTGCCGTTGAGGTCGTAGACACCCAGCGCACTGCGGCAGCCAGGAAAGGACCCCGCCGGGTAGGTGTTCGAGCCGCAGGCATTCCAGCCGCCACCTTCGCAGCCAGGCGTCTTCTGGCTTCCGGTGGCGCACACGCCGCGCTGGTACTGCGGCCCATAGCTCCAGTGCTTGTCGGCGCCATCGGCCCGGTTGTGGGCATCGCGCATGCGGGCCACTGCGGTGTGTTCGTCCACGCCGCGTGCCAGGTCGAACCGGTAGTCCGGTGGCTGCAAAGCGCCTTCGCAGGCGCCCTCCCATTCGTGTGCGTCGCACAGGCGCTTGCCAATGGCCTCGCAGATCTGCGCGGCCTCGCGCGCCTTCACCCACACCGCCGGATACTCGCACGGAATGTCGGGAAACTCGTACTGGTCGATGCAGGCATGCGCCTGGTCGGGCCGCTCGCGCGCCGGGTTGTACAGCGGCGCCATGTCCGGCCCGCCGCAGATGCGCTCGAACGCGGGAAGGTCGTCCTGCTCGGGCACGGCAGCGCGCGTGGCACGGCACTGCTCGGGCGTCTGCGGATGCCGGGAGATCGCCGGATTGCCCTGGCCTGCAAAGCCGGAGCGGCGCAGGATCTCCCTCAGCCTGCCCACCTGCGCGTCGTCGAGCTTGTGCACCTGCTGAAGGCGCTGCAGCAGGAGTTCGTTCTGCGCCTGCAAGGCAGGCGATGACAGCGCCGAGGCCGCAAGCGCGCTGCACGCCAGGGCCAGCCAGATTCGCCGGTGCTTGTTCATTTGGGGGCCTCGCGGCTCAGCAGGTAGAAGAAGTCGCGGTCGTCCGGAAAAGCCAGGAAACGCGGCAACACCGCCTCTGCGCTTTGCTGGTCCAACACCGACATGCCAGGCGCCAGATGCTCGATCCTGCGCCGGCCCGACAGCGAGGGGTAGAGCGCCAGGTACGTGTGTTCAAGCGCATTCATGTCCAGGTGCATCGCGTAGCGGCAGCCGTAGGCCAGGAAGACCCGCGCCATTGCTGCTGGCGTGGCGCTGGAGAAGTAGCCGTAGACCAGCCATCGGCGCTCCCCCCGTTCGACGACGCAGGCGCCGGCACGCAGGCTGCGCAGCTGCTCGTCGTTCGAGCCAGACCAGTTGCCCTCGCCCCAGCGATTCACCAGGCCACCGACGCGCGGCGCCCCGCCGGCTGGGCGATCGACCAGCGCGGTGCCGTTCTGCCGCGCATGGCGCACCTGGGCCAGTCGCTGTTCATCTCCCGCCGCCCAGGTCTTCATCTCGACCGCCCCGTCCGTCGTCACCAGCAGCGTCGAGAGCCCCGGTTGCAGCCGGCTGAAGACCACGCCCTGCTCGACGAACCCGTAATGGCTGCCGTGGTTGACTCCGGCCAGCGCGCCGTAGCGGAATGCGGCGTGCTCGCGCTTGAAGCCACCAGTGAACGTGGCCACCACGCGGGACCGCAGCGCCGGCGCCAGCATGCCCGTGCGCACCAGCGGCGCGGCATCTGCAAAGCCATCGGGGCCAGGCTGCTTCGGGTCGACCTGGTCCGCACGGGCACGTTCCGACCAGCCCAGCCGCGGGTGCTCGGTCCCCAGTGCAAAGCCAAGCTCGAAGCTGGCCAGATCAAAGGCGACCAGGAAAACCAGCGCCTGGCGCTCGACGCCGTCCAACGCGCTACCAGCGGCCGCCATACCGTGCGGCTGCGCGACACTGGCAAACACACCAGGCAAACCGGCTGCGGCGTACCAACGCCCTGGCAGCCACGCGGGACCGGCGCCCAGCGCGGCGATGCCCATGCCCTCGGCGACCAGCGGGCGAGGCTCGGCCAGCGTGTCCAGCCGAGCGTCGGGTGGCGCGCCGGCCGCCACGGCGAATGCCGGCTCGACAAGCTCCGCAGGCGATGCCGGGCGCTCACGCTCGACAAAGGCGTCCCGGTAGAGCCCCCGCTTGACCAGCCCGACGATGGCGCCACCACCCCAGACATGGTCGCGCAGGAACTCGGTTGTCGCCTCCAGCGTGGTGCGATGTCCCGGCAAGGCGTTGCGCAAGCTGAGCCGCCCCTGGCACAGCGGCGCATAGGCCAGCCGGGCGCGTGCAGCACGCTCGAACGCCAGCGCAGGCCAGATTGCGCAGTCTTCCTCGCTGCCCTCGCGGCTGATGCGCAGGCGGCCTGCAGGGTCCAGGTGGACCTGCTGGCCGCGCGGGTCCGGATTCTCGAGGTGATAGTCCACCCTGCCGCTGCCATCCGCGGTTGGCAGCGACAGCAGCAGCCAGGCATTGACCGCGGGGTTCAGCTGCGTCAGGACCGCCTGCCCGGCGCCACCCGGCAGGGCTGCGCTTTCGACCCGCCGGGAGGACTGCAAGTCCAGGATGGCGCGATCGCCTGGCGCCGCCTGGCCGGGCGCGCAGGCCGCGCCCAGCAGCCAGCCCGCCAGCGCCAGGCGCCAGCGCAGCGGCGCGGCGTCTGGCCGCCTCATGCGACGGCCAGCAACAGGGCGCCGGCCAAAGCCGCCAGCAGGCGGCTGGGCATGTCGCGCACCGCATAGGCCACGGGATCGCCCTCGATGCGGCCCGCACGTGCCATGCGCCACATGTGGCCGGTCCACGCCAGCAGCAGGACACAGCCCAGCCAGCCCGCGGTCGCACGGGCCGGCAGCGCCAATTGCCGCGGCATGGCCAGCAGCAGCGCAATGGGCACGGTGCTGGCCAGCACGCCGACGAGCCAGAGCTGCCGCCTGCGGTTCACCGGATACCCGCGCACCTGCCCGTGAACCGACACCCGGTGGCCCAGCGCGATCAGCTCGGCATAACGCTTGAGCAACGCGAGGCCGAAGAAATAGACGGCGCAGCAGGCCAGCAGCCCGGGCGCGGGCGCCGCCCCGATGGCCAGCGCACCGGCCAGCAGTCGCAGGCTGTAGCCCAGGCCCAGCACCGCCGCATCCAGGTAGGCAAGGTGCTTCAGCCACATCGAGTAGGCCACCATCAGCAGCGTGTAGCCAGCCAGCACCCAGGGCAGCGGCGATGCCGAAGCCACCGCCAGCCCCAGCGCCAGGCCCCACAACACGGGCACCAGCAGCAGGCCATGCAGCAGCGGCACGCGCCCCGACGCCAACGCCCGCTGGCGCTTGTGAGGGTGTGCGCGGTCTGCCTGCAGGTCGAACAGGTCGTTCAGCAGATAGACACCCGAGGCGGACAGGCTGAACGCCACAAAGGCCAGCAGCGCCTTGCCCATCATGGCGCCGGCAAGGGCGGGCAAGACCAGCAGCGGCAGCAGCACCAGCAGGTTCTTCAGCCAGTGGCTGATGCGCATGGCATGCAGGTAGTCGCCGATGCCGGGTCGGCCATCGGCAAAGGTCTGCTCGATCTCGGCCACGCGTGCGGCCCGCACCCGGCATCGATGCGATGGCCGCACCAGCAGCGCCCGGCGAGCCTGCGCCCAGACCGGCAGGTCCTGGTCGCTGTCGCCCAGGTAGTCAAACCCACGCGGGCCAAATTCGGCGACGAGCCGGTCGCGCTTTCGCTCTGCCGACAGATTGGTCTGGCCGTTGCTCGCCAGCACCTGGTCGAACAGGCCGAACCGGCGCGCCGCCGCCGTTGCCACCCGCTCGTCTGCCGCCGTGGCCAGCACCAGCCGCCGGCCCTGCCGCCTTTGGGCCTGCAGGTGGGCCAGCACGTCTTCGTCGACCGGCATGGTGCTGATGTCGATCTCGGCGGCTCGCGCCAAGCGCTGCTTGAAGCCGGCACGCCCACCCAGCAGCCAGGCCGGCAAGGCGAGCAGCTGAAGCGGCTTCTGGCGCGCCAGACCAAACAGCGATTCGATCAGGGTGTCGGTGCGCAGCAGCGTGCCGTCGAGGTCGACCACCAGCGGTATCTGGGGTTCGAAGCGAGGCGCGGGCTTCGCGGGCCGACGAATTGCAGTGATGTTCATCGGGACCTCAAAACAGCCACTTGGCCAACGCCAGGGCGCCGTGCTTCCAGGGCAGCCGGTGGGTGATGCCGCTGCGGCCATGGAACTCGCTGCGGTGCGCCACGTACCAGTCGTAGTTGCGCTGCAGGGCCTCGCGGTTTGAATGGCGCGGCACGAATCCCAGCCGGGATCGCAGGCGCGCGATCGAGACCTCGCTGTCGCGGTCCGCAGTGTCGTAGATCCAGCGGTACAGCGGTGACAGCTTCAGGGTTTCGAGCAGCTGCAGGATCAGCACCGCCGGGCGCGCCGGCAGCGAGACCACCTGCCGGCCATGTCCGGCCCGGTCGAGCACGGCCTGGAAGTTTTCGCGCATCGTGCCGTAGGCCGCCGCGCCAACATTGAAGACCTCGTCGACGGTCTCCCGTTCGCCCGTCAGGCACAGCTCGATCACGTCGACCAGGTCCGCAACATCCAGAAGCTGGTAGAGGTTGTCACCCCGGCCAAGGACCGGAAAGGACCGCCCTTCCCAGGCCCACTCGTAGAGCAGCTCGAAAGCGCCCAGGCGCTCGGGGCCGACAAAGCTCTTGGGGCGCAGCACCGGCACGCACAGGCCCCGCTGGCGGAACCGCTCACAGCAGCCTTCGGCGTCGATCTTCGCCTGGCCATAAGGCCCGACACCCGTGAGTGCGTCAGTCTCGACGATAGGGTGATGATCGGGAATGCCATAGACCGAGGTCGAGGAGATGAACACGAAGCGCTGCACGCCCCATCGCTCCGCCGCTTCGAGCAGGATCCGGGTGCCGTCGACGTCGGTGGAGAAGATGTCTTCTTCGCTGGCCAGCGGCAAGGCCGCAGCGCAATGCACCACGACGCTGACCTTGCGCATGCAGCGGTCCACCGCATCGACATCGCGGATGTCACCCAGCACCGCATCGACCCGGTTGCGCTCGGGATGGTCGAACGGCGCGATGTCCAACACCCGGGTGGGCACCCCTCTGGCGAGCAGGCTCCTGACCAGGTTGATGCCGAGGAAGCCGGCACCGCCGGTGACGAGGCATAGGCCGGTCGGCATGCGTTGGTGGGGGATGTTCATCGTTGTGGTCATGAGCCGCCATCCTCCAGCCTCGGCGTTCGTGCAACATTGATCAGCCGCAAGCACTTGCCTTAGCCAGTGGGCGCCGATGCGCGGCAGGGCTCGTCGAGTGGTCCGCTTGAGCGCGCTCAACTCCCGCATCCACCTCGCTGGCTATGGTGGACGCAAGCCATCACCGAGGAGCCAGCGATGAGCACGACCGAGGCGACGAATTCCATCGTTCCTGCTGTCGCCGTCCAGGAGATGCATGCAGGCGGCCTGGCCGCGGGACTTACACGCCCCGGCTCGCGGCAATGTGATGGCCTCGTCGATTGCGCGCAGAAGCAGCCGCAAGCACGGCCATGAGAGTCTTGCTGGTCGACGACTCGATGGCGATTCAGCAAAGCCTGACCCGCCTGCTCGCCTCGGTGCCCGGCCTGGAGGTCATCGGCTGCGCCGCCACCAGCGAGGACGCACTGTCGCTGATCGCCACCGCCAGGCCGGATGTGGTGGTGCTGGATGTTGATCTGGGGCCTGGGGGCCGCGGCATGGACGTGCTGCGCCAGGCCAGCCAAAACCATCCCGCGGTGAAGTTCATGATGCTTTCGAACTATGGCTGGCAGGCCATGCGAACAGGCTTCATGGACGCTGGTGCCGAGGCCTATTTCGACAAGGGCAGCCAATTCATGCAGGCGCGGGCCTGGCTCGCGGACCAGGCCACCAAATGATCCGGCGCGGGACGGGACGGGCCCGCCCGATCCGGGTGCACGCCCTCCCCCTTGTCGCTCAATGGTGGCGCAGCAGCAGATAGGACATCGCTCGATCAGGCGAGCAAAGCAGCCGCATTTGCACCTTGGTGGGTCTCATGCGCCAGGTCAGCACATAGTCGATGGTGGCATCGAGCGCCATGCAATCGGCCCAGGCATCCTGGAAGCGCTGGGCAATCAGGTAGTTGTTCATGCACTGCGCGACATCGGTGAACAACGCTCGGCCAATGACGTTCTTCGGCCGCAGCCCGCTGAAGCTCGATTCGCACGCGTTGTAGCGACGGATCACGCCCGTGGCGTCGAAGCCGATGACACCAAAGCGCAGGCGATCCAGCGCCTCGTCGCCCAGCCATTCGACGCGCCTCAGCGCGTCAGCACAATCAAGGTTCAATTGCGAGTCAAGCGTTTGCATCGTGAAGGCGTGTCGTTGGCAGATGAAGAAACCACGGCGCAGCAGCAGGACTGGCTGCCTCGTCAAGCGCCAAGTTAAGCGACACCGAGGAGGGCGCCATTGACGACCCTCAATGCGGCGTCATGGCCGAACACGTAACTTGCGATCAAGCCTCTCTGCAGGACCAACCTGCCATGCACCTCGCAAACCCAGCCACCTCGTTTCCCCCATGCGACCTGGGCGGGCTGCGCCCGGTCCTCCAGCAACTGCCGGGGCCGCTGCTGCTCATCCGGGAGCAGCGCATCGCGTTTGCCAATGAGCCTGCACTGTGCCTGCTCGGCAGCGAAGCCTCGGCGCTGCTGGGAAGGTCGCCGCTGGAACTGTTCCACCCCGGCTCGATCGAGCTGGCAAGGACACGCCTGGCGACTGCGAAGTCAAAAGCTGACGCGGCGGTCATGCCGGCGATGGAGGAAAGCATCCTGCGCGCCGACGGCAGCACCCGCTGCGTGCAGACCAGCGTGGCCTTTGGGGTCGAGTCCGGCGAACCCGTCCAGCTGATCTTCATGCATGACGTCACCGACCTGCGCTGGGCGCAGTCCGAACTGCTGAAGTCGCAGGCGGAACTGCGGCAGGTTGCCGCGGCACGCGAAGCGGCGCAGGAATTCGACCGCCAGCGCATCGGGCGGCTGCTTCATGACGAACTGCTGCAGCCGCTGGCCGCAATGCGCATGGAAGCCGGGGCGATCGACCCGCACGCCAGTGCGCAAAGTGCCGCGCCGATGCTGGCGCGGTTGAGCGAACTGGCGCTAGCGGCCATCGA
Source organism: Ideonella azotifigens (assembly GCF_021043325.1). NCBI lineage: Bacteria > Pseudomonadati > Pseudomonadota > Betaproteobacteria > Burkholderiales > Sphaerotilaceae > Ideonella > Ideonella azotifigens. The sequence continues at coordinate 121,498 of NZ_JAJNKD010000020.1, read as the reverse complement.
CACCACGCGCGGCATCATCGACGACCTGCATCCGCCCATGCTCGACGAACTGGGCCTGTCGGCTGCGCTGGAAGCATTGCTGGCGCGCTTCGCCCAACGCACCCAACTTCGCTGCAGGCTGCTGGGGCCCAGCGTCGGGGTTGCAGAGAGTGCGACCGAACAGGCCGCCAGCCTCTGCCTGTACCGCGTGGCGCAGGAGGCGCTGGCCAACATCGCGGAACATGCGAGAGCCGGCCGGGTCGAGGTGCGTCTGGCAAGGCGCAGGGGCCGCCTGGCGCTTCGCGTTCACGATGACGGAATCGGCATGCGCAGCGCCGATCAACGCCCGAGCGGCGCTTCCGGCCTGCTGGACATGCGCGAGCGCCTGATGCAACTGGGCGGCGGCCTGGAAATCTCCGGCCGCTCCAAACGGGGCACGACCATCGAAGCGTCCATCCCGATTGTCGATCACCGGTCGCGTGCCGGCCATGTTCCGGCCATACTGGGCCAAGAGGATGCCTATGACAGCCTGCTGAGCTTCCTGTACCGTGCACCCGTGGGCCTGCTGAAAGCCGGCACGGACGGTCACATCGAGATGCTGAACCCGATGGCCGCGCAGATGCTGCTGCCGCTGGCCCCGCAAGCCGGCCTGGAAAACCTCTTCGAGGTGCTGCACCTCGCGGTACCAGGCCTGCGCTCGATGGCCACCCGGCAGCCCCTGCCCTCCGGGGTCATCTGCGAGTCGCTGCGTTTCGAGGTGCCTGCAGGGCCACGGCATCCGCCGCGCGCCCTTTCGCTCAGCCTGCTCAAGCAGCACGGCGCAAGCCTGATGGCGATGATCACCGACGCCGCCCCTGGCACGCCGGCCGCCTGAAGCGCGGGCCTGCGAGTCGGTTCGGCCGATTCCTAAGCATTGTTCGGAATCCTTCCCGGCCTTGTTGGCCGTGGCGCCGATGGGTGCTTGCAGCCCCGGCCGATTGCCGCGAACCAGGTTTCGCGAGACCCTGAAGGCAGGGCCCTTCAAGTTCGAGCGGGCCTGACCACGGAGGCCCAGACATGACAGTCAACCACTCGATTCACATCCAAGCGGCAGTTGCAGGCGCTTGGCGAAGCCTGGGAAACGACCTGGCGCCCATCGCGGAGAAGGGCCGGTTGGGAGACCTGATCGGGACCTTGGTCGGCCACGCGAGCACGGTTCGAACAGCCGACGAGACCGTGCCAGTCGCCTTGTGGCGGCTGCGCGAGCACGCGACGCTGCTGCACGAGGGCGGGCCGGCCCAGACCCTGTACATCCTGCGATCAGGCAGCCTGAAGTGCATTCACACCCAGGAAGATGGTTATGAGCAGGTCCTGTCCGTGGCCCTGCCTGGCGACCTGCTGGGTTTCGAAGCCCTGCACAGCGGGCGCCAGCCCGTGGGCGTCGTCGCATTGGAAGATGTCACCGTCTACGCGCTGCCCTTGAACGGCTTGCGGGCCTTGCGCCAGCAATGCCCGGCACTGGACCACGCCATGCAGCTGACCCTCAGCCGGCAACTGGTTCGCGCGGCCAGCACGGCGGAGATGATCGCCGCGGTCGCTTCCGATGTGCGCCTGGCGCGCTTCCTGCTGTGGATGTCCACGCGCATGGCCGAACTGGGCCGCTCACCGTTGCGGATGGTGCTGCGCCTGAGCCGGCGCGACATTGCCAGCCTGCTGGGGGTCGCGCACGAAACCGTCAGCCGCTCGTTCACGACCCTGGCTGACGCAGGCCATGTCACGGTCGACAACCGGGAAGTCGAGATCCTGGACCTGGCCGGCTTGCGGCAGCGGGCCCTCAGCACACGCAAGCAGCTCGACGATGCCGTTCGTCCCTCGCTTGGCTCGATGGTGAGACCCAGCCTGGCATCTGCGCCAACCATGAGCTGGTTGCCCGGGACTGCGGCACGCCCGGCCGCCGTCGCTTGAGCCGAGGCCCGGAACGCGGGGAGCTCCCGCCTTGGCCTGGCCAGGTGCCGCCAGCACATCGGCGCCTGTTGATCGTGAACCTTCCCGCGACGCCGGCCCGCATTCGGGTGTGGGGTTCAACACCGGCGTGCACCTCTCGACCGCCTTGGCGCAAAACATACCTTGCTCTCCTCACTGGCCGTGGCCGGTTTGCGCAGTCTCAAGCCGATTGTCCTCAGGCCAAGAAGCGCAGCTTGAGGTTTCTCAATCACCCGCCCGCTGGCCCGCTTTACGCTTCATGCCATCGATGCCAACTCCTGAACAAGCGAGGGTTGCCATCTGTCTTCCGTCATTCATCAAAGGACATGTCAATGGACGCGATCAACGCATCGGCAACTGCTGTTCAAGAGCGCCTCGCCAACACGCTGCACGGCGTCGTCAGCGAGGCAGAGGCACTTTTGAAGACGGCTCAGCATGGCGGCAGCGAGCAATTCGCTGCCGCACGCGACCAGCTCGAAGCCCGCGTGCGGCGCGCACGGTCGGAGCTTGCCGACCTGGAGGACAGTGCCTTGCGCAAGGCACGCCGCGCGGTTCGCGCCACCGACCGCGCAGTCCAGGACCATCCTTACACGACAGCAGGCCTGTTGGCAGGTGTGGGCCTGTTGATCGGCGTGCTGATCGCCAGGCGCTGAGCACCGAAGGCACCCCGCCTGGCCATGACCAGGCACGTCCGCTCGGAGGCGCATGCGATGTCCAAGCCAAAAGCCAGGTTCCGGATCAAGCCCCTGCCCTCGCCGGGTGGCGTGCGCAGGCTTTGCCCTCCCAATGCCGCCGCTTTGCAGTTGCAATGGCCGGCACCGAAGGATCTGCCGCAGGTGCTCCTTTCGCCAGCGACGCTGTCCGAATCGCCCCCGGCCATCATCCCGATGTCGGAACAGCTGCTGACCCGACTGCGCGAAGCAGGCCTTTGACGTCCGCACCGCTGCACCGCCGGCAACCCCAGGCAGCCCGCGGAGCCGGTGGCTCGCGAATCACTGTGCCACGAGATGCGATCCGTCTGGCACCCGCCCCGGCGCAGAGGCCGACTCTGCCGCGCTAAGCAAGGACACGAAAGCGTTGATCTTGGCGCCGGCCATCTGGCTGTCGATCTCGCGATCGGTGAGTGCCAGCGTGGCCAGCGGAGCACGGCGCAGTTCGCCTTCCAGCGCACCGAACGCCTTCTCTGCGCCAGCCCCCCCCATGGTGCAAAAGAACGCACAGCGGTTCACCGAAACGGCGTGCGCCCGCGCGAACGCCCGCACAGGCGACGACAAGTGCCAACCCCAGACCGGCGTGCCGATCAGCATCAGGTCGAACTGGGCAGGATCCACCGAGACCTTGCCAATTTCGGATTGCAGGCCGAAGGCCGCCTCGCACACGCTGCGCAGGTAGCCCCAAGCGCCCAGGCGGGAACTGGCTTCGGTGATCGGGCACAAAGTGCCACCGAGACGTGTGGCAAGTTGCTCGGCAACGCGCCGGGTGTAGCCGGTACGCGAGAAGTAAACAATGAGCACTTTCATCTTGATCTCCTGTGATTTGCGGCCGCCCGCGACCGCGGGCCGGCCGCCTGCCCGGTGATGCCGATCAGTTCGGCCCAGGCGATGCGGCGGGGGTTTCCTCTTTGAGTCCCTGCACTGGCGTGCGCTGCAGTGATCGACCCTGCGCCGCTTGATCGGGCCGCACCAGCAGGACGGGCACCGGTGAATGGCGCAGGATCTGCTCGGCGTCGCTGCCCAGCAGCAAGCGGTCAAAGCCGCGGCGGCCGTGCGAGCCGAGGACGACGACATCCGCGAGCCAGTTCGTGGCGTCCTCGGCCACGACGGTCCACACCCGTCGTCCGAAGTCGTCCACCAGCAGCGTTTCCACGCTCAAGCCTGCCTCGCGAACGCGCTTGGCAGCCTGATCAAGAATCCAACGGCCCCCTTCGCGCAGGCGACCCACCCAGTCCAGCGTCAAGGCAGGCTCGAAGGCATCGACCATGGACAACTCGTCCACGACGTGGATCAGCCGCAGGCGGCCGTGATTCATGAGCCCCAGCTGGATGGCCTGTTGCAGGCCGCGGTCCGAGGTCTCGCTGCCATCGATCGGCACCAGGATGCTGCGGTACGGCACCCGCGCATTGACGGCGATGGCCGAGGCCGTCTCCGTGACCGAGCGGACCAGCAGCACCGGCACCGGGCTTGCCCGGATCACGGCCTCGGCATCGCTGCCAAGGAGCGCCCGAAGCGCGCCCCGCCGGCCATGGGATCCGATCACGATCAGGTCGCAGGCCAGTTCTCTTGCCTGTTGCAGGATGGCGTCCGAAGCGCGTCCATGTCGCGACTCGTGCAGCCTTGTCTCCACCCGCCGGTCCTTGGCTTCGCACAAGGCACGTGCCTGCGCCAGGATCGCCTCGCCGGATGCGAGAGTCTTGTGGTGAAGCGGCGCAAGGTCCGGGGCCGAAAGATCATCGAGCAGTGGCGCGTCATCCACGACGTGCAGCAGGCACAGCACTGAATCATGGGCTGTTGCCAGCGCCAGTGCTTCCTGCAGCCCGGCCTGGGCCGGCTCACCGCCATCGACGGGCACGAGCATCCGTTGAAACATGGCGACCTCTCTTCGTTGACATGCACAGGCCTGAATGTTCGGCGCGCCCGTGGCCGCCCGGGTTGATCAGACGCAACCGGTTGGCTGGGCCGGAGCAAGGGCAGCCGTGGCAAATCGCTGAGCAGGCTCAATCGGCGACTGCCGAGCCGATCCCACCATGGTCACAGGACAGGCGGTCGCGTCGACAACGCACAGGCCGCCGGCATCCTGCCTCGCACTGTGAAAGGACCATCATGAAAACCGATGCACAACTCAAGGCCGACATCACCACTGAATTGCAGTGGGATCCGGTGATCAACGCCGCCCACGTGGGCGTGGCGGCCAAGGACGGCGTGGTCACGCTGACCGGCCACCTCGAGACCTTTGCCGAGAAGCACGCCATTGAACGCGCGGTGCAGCGCGTGGCTGGCGTCAAGGCGGTGGCCGTCGAGCTCGACGTCAAGCTGGCGCCCGGCCACAAGCGCAGCGACTCCGAGATCGCAGAGGCGGTCGAGTCGGCGTTCAAGTGGAACGTCATGATCCCCGCTGATCGCATCCGCGTGAAGGTGGAAAAGGGCTGGGTCTCGCTGACGGGCGAAGTCGACTGGCAATACCAGCGCAGCGCCGCCGAGCGGGCTGTGCGTGCGCTGATCGGCGTGGTTGGCGTCAGCGACGGCGTCACGATCAAGCCCAGCGTGGCGCCCAGCAACATCACCAACCGCATTCGCGACGCGCTGGCGCGGCATGCCGAACGTGAAGCAAAGAACATCGAGGTCATGGTGAGCGGCGCCAAGGTCACGCTTCGCGGCCGGGTCGACTCATGGGCCGAACGCGCCGCCGCGCAAGGGGCGGCTTGGGCCGCGCCCGGCATCAGCTTGGTTGTCAACGAGCTGACGGTTGGGACACACAGCTGACCTGCCCAGATTCCCAGCAACCGCAACCCCAGGACGCGCCAACATCACCGCGCCGCAGGTTGCCTCTCAGGAGCATCAAAATGAACGACCTACGCATCAACGATCTCTTCGACCTCGACCCCATGGAATCGGCGCTTCGCATGATGCGGCCCTGGCGCTTCGAGGCCGCGGACCAGCTGCCGCAGATACGCCTGGATGTCAGCGAATCCGAAGGCAGCTATCTCGTCAAGGCCGACATTCCGGGCGTGCGCAAGCAGGACATCGACGTTCGCATCGATGGCAACCAGGTCACCATCAGCGCCGAGGTCAAGCAGGACAAGGAGGAGAAGTCCGGCAGCCGCGTCTTGCGCAGCGAGCGGCTTTACGGGTTCGCCAGCCGCACCTTCGCGCTATCGGACGCCGTGGACGACACCCGCTCCGAAGCCAGCTTCGAGAACGGCGTGCTCAAGCTGACCTTGCCCAAGCGCGCACCCATGTCTCAAAAGCGCCTGGCCATTGCCTGAGCAAGCTGCGGGCGTCCCAAGGGATGGGTCGCCCGCTTGATCTTGCGCAAAAGCCGCGCAGAGAAAGTCTGCATCATCAAATGGATGCAAGCTGAACGCCACACCCCGAAGGACCCGAGCAGTGGTACCGCTGTCAGTCAGCGCTCGCCAGAAGGGTCCGACTGGCTGGCATCAGCACCACCAACCGCGACGTCGCCGTTCGTGCGCGACCCGAGCCAGGAAGCGGCGCGCCGGGCCGAACCGCACAGCGTGGAGCAGCGCCTTCGCACGCTGGTGGAACTCGCGCCGATCGCCATCTGGGTCGCCGAAGGTGACCAGGTGACCTTTGCCAATCGCGCCGCAGGCAAGCTGATGGGCACCGCCTCAGGCGCCGATCTGGTCGGGCAGTCGATCTACACCCTGGTGAAAGCCGAAAGCCATGCCCAGCTTCGCGAACAGCTGATGCACGCGCTGCAGCATGAAGGCGAATTCGGCAGGCTGCAAGCGCGCCTGTCCCACCAGGGGAGGGAACGTGAAGTCGAGATCGCACTGACTGCACTGCCCGACCACGAACGCACCACCGTCCAGATGGTGATTTCCGACGTCTCCCAACGCAACCGCGAACTGCGAGAGTCTGAAGGCTCCAGGCAGTTGTCCAGGCGGCTGTCCGCCAACGTGGTGGAAGCCCGCGAAGAGGAGCGGCGCCGGATCGCGCGGGAGCTGCACGACGAGCTCGGGCAGAGCCTCAGCGCCTTGAAGATGGACATTGCGGACTGCGCGCGTTCGGGCGAGTTGCAGGAAGCCAATGGCCATGTGGCCATGCTGCTGGCACGTCTGGACCAGATCGTTCAGTCCGTCCGCCGGATTGCCGCTGACCTGCGGCCACTGATGCTCGACGACCTGGGACTGGGCGATGCCATCGAATGGCTCGCCAACGATTTCTCGAAGCGGCTGGGCATCCCCGTGCATCTGCAGGTGGACGCCATCGAACCGCCGCCATCGGACAAGGTGTCGATTGCCATCTATCGCATGGTGCAAGAGGCGCTGGTGAACGTGGCCCGCCATTCGCAGGCGAGCAAGGTCCAGGTCGCGCTCCATGTCGAAGCGGGCGAGCTTGTGCTGAGCGTGCGTGACGATGGCGTGGGTCTGCCCGATCCGCCTTCCCAGCGCGAAAGCCAGTTCGGCCTGCTGGGCATCCAGGAACGCGCGGACGCGCTAGGCGGACAGCTCGAACTCAACAATGCCGGCAATGGCGGCGCCTGCGTGGTCGTGCGCATGCCGCTCGCCGGAGAAGCGGCCAATCGCAGGACGCCGGGCCAAGCACGCGGCCCCGGCGGCGCCAGGCCATGATTGCCGAGCCGCGCTCGCCGCTGAGCATCCTGATCGTCGACGATCACGCCATCGTGCGCGAGGGACTCAAGCGCATTCTCGAAAGCACCCACACGGCCTGGGGCGTCGCCGAGGCCGATAGCGGCTTCGAAGCATTGGAACTGCTGCGTACCGGTGCGTTCGACATCGCCATCATGGACCTCTCGATGCCTGGCATGAACGGACTGGAACTGCTGCGTCGCGTGCGGGCCGAATTTCCGCGTCTGCGCGTGCTGATGCTCAGCATGCATGCCGAGGAGCAATACGCCATGCGGGCCTTCAAGGCTGGCGCCAACGGCTACGTCACCAAGGACAGCGCCACACGCGAACTTGCGGCAGCAGTCCGCAAGGTGGCTGAAGGCGGCACCTACGTCACCGCCAGCCTCGCCGAGCGGGTCATCACCCAGCTCAACGGCGCGCGCGAACCCCTGCGCCACGAGTGCCTGTCCGACCGGGAGATCGAAGTATTGCGCCGGCTGGTCGCCGGCCATCGCCCGACCGACATTGCCAACGCGTTGCACCTCTCGGTCAAGACCGTCAGCACCCACAAGAGCCGCATCCTTGATCGGCTTCAACTGCCCAACCTGGCCGCGCTGATCCGCTACGGCGTGGCAAACGGGCTCGGCATGGAAGACGCGCTGCCGGAGCCGCTGGCCCATCCACCGGCGAGCTGACGGCCGGCCGCTGGGCGAGCACCATTCACGCACGTCCCCGGGGCGCCTGACGGCGCCCGGCTGATCACTTCCCGACGGCGATTCCGCCACCGGCCAACCATGCCAGCAGCGGCGCCCAATCCGCCTGGGGACAGCTGGCCTCGACCTTCGACGCGCACCGGCACCGAAAGACCTGCGCCAGTTCATCCGCTTGCAGCGGCTCGGCCGCGAGAAGCTGCGCGGCGAGCACATTGCCATCCGCATCGGACGGATCCGCGCCGCGCAGCGTGCGCTCGCGCAAACGTTGGCGCAGCACTTCGATCTCAACCTCGAAGTCCAGCACGATGCAGCGCACGGCCTGGAGGGCTGCGAACTGACGTGCCGCATCGCGCCGGGCACGCTGCAAGAAGGTGGCGTCCAGGATGGCGTGGCGACCGCTTCTCAGCACAGGCGCGGCGAGTGCCAGCAGCCGCGCATAGGTGGCGGCGGTCATCTCCGGGGCATACAGCCCGGGGGAGGCAGGCGCACCGGCGTGATCGAGCGGCTGAAGACCTGCCAGGCGCTTGCGCTCCACGTCGGCACGGATGCGAATGGCGCCGATGGCGCCCAGCAGGTCCAGCGTGAGGGAGGACTTGCCGCTGCCGGAGAAACCATGCGTCAACATCAGCACGGCGCGCGTGTCGCCTCGTCGGCTGAAGGCAAGGGCGAGATCGATGTAGCGGCCAACGGTTGACGGTCCGCCGGCGGTAGCGCCGCCGCTCGCGGCAGCCGACTGTTGCGCGCGCAGCATACCCACCTTGGCACGCACCAGTGCGCGATGGACCAGGTAGTAGTCAAGCAACTCGACGCCGCCGTAGTCGCCGCCAGCCTCCAGGTAGCCGCTGACCAGGCGATGCGCCAGTTTCGGCAGGCCATGCGCGTGAAGGTCCATCGCCATGAAGGCGAGTTCGCTCATGACATCGATCCAGCGGAAGCTGTCGTTGAACTCGATGCAGTCGAAGACGAGGGTGCGGCCGTCCACCGTCGCCACATTGCCCAGGTGCAGGTCACCGTGGCATTCGCGCACCCTGCCCTGCGCCAGGCGCTGCGCCATCAGCGGTTCAAGCCGCTCGAATGTGGCAGCCTCCCAATCCCGCAGGCGCTGCAGGCGGGCGCGGCCATCGGTCGACGCATCCCATTGCGCCAGTTCGGCCAGGTTGTCGAGCATCGCCGCGCGCAACCCGGCGGGGCTGCCCAGCGCTCCGTGCGCCCCGGCAGCCGCGGCATGGAACGGCACCAGCAGTTGCACCAGCGCATCGATGTGTTGCGGACCCAATTCAGCCCGAGCCGCCAGGGCGTCCCACAGGCCGTCCTGAGCGAAGGACCGCATCTTCACAGCCACGTCGAACGCAACGCCCTGCCCTGCGATTTCCGGTGCCACCGGCGTGCCGCAGATCGGCACCACGGCAAGGTACAGATCTGGCGCCAGGCGCCGGTTCAGGCGCAGTTCCTCCTCGCATGCCCACCGCCTCTGCGCGAGAGTGGACTGGTCCAGGAAGGCATTTTTCAGCGCCTTCTTGAACTTGAACGCATGCTCGCCGCAGACCAGCACATGGGAGATGTGTGTCTCGAACTGCGCAACCGTGCAGCCCGTCTCGGCTGCGAGCCGGCGCCGCAGTGCGGCCACCATGGCGGCTTGCTGCGTCAGGCCCAATTCATCGCTCAAGGCGCCCCTCCCTTTCACAGCGACAGACTACGCCCTGACCTTGATTGCGCGCAAGATGACCGTCGGCCAGTCGGTGTGTACTGATCGGCCGGATCTCAAGGGTCATGCGCCCATGGATCACAAAACGGCAATGCACGAGATCCAGGTTGGGCAGCTGAGGCAATGTGAATGCAATGGACGACATGACAGGTGGCGCGGCGGCCCGCGCCGTGGGGGCCACGTTCGAAACTGCGCACAAAGCCGCGCGCAGTGACGCCGTGCCAGCGCAGGTGCGAACCCTGCCTCAGCTTTTGGACTGGCGGGTTGGCAGCACGCCCGAGCTGGAAGCCTACCGGGAGTTCAACGCAGGCACCGGGCAGTGGGCGAGCTTCTCCTGGCGCGAAGCGGCACTGCGCATTGCCAGCTGGCGCGCCGCACTGGCCAGAACCGGGCTGGAACGCGGAAGCCGCGTCGCGATCCTGCTGCCCAACGGACTGGCGGCCGTCTGCATCGACCAGGCGGCGCTGGCACTGGCCTGCGTGCCGGTGCCGCTGCATGCGCTGGACAACCCGGAGAGCATCGCCTACATCCTCGCGGACAGCGATGCGGCGCTGCTGGTCGTCGCATCGCTGGGCCAATGGCAAGCCATCGCTGCCTTGCAGCGAGCGCTGCCGATGCTGCGCAATGTGGTGGTGCTCGAAGAGATGGACAGCGCCGTGGACGCGCCAGCCGGCGGCCCACGCATCTGTTCGGTGACCGCCTGGCTGGCCGCCCGCGCGGAGACTGCGCCACCTCTCCCGCCACTGGCGCCAGAGGAGGACGAACTGGCGGCCCTGGTCTACACCTCGGGCACCACCGGAAAGCCCAAGGGCGTGATGCTGACGCATGCCAATGTGGTCTCGAATGTCAAGGCGGCGCTGGTGCGCGTCGCGCCCCGGACAGACGACGTTTTCCTTTCCTTCCTGCCGCTGTCCCACACCTTCGAACGCACCGCTGGCTACTACCTGCCGATCGCTGCCGGCTGCTGCGTGGCCTATGCCAGGTCCATTGCGCTGCTGGCGGACGATCTGCTCATCGTGAGCCCTACCATCCTGATCTCGGTGCCGCGAATCTACGAGCGGGTCTACGCCAAGCTGCGCCAAGCGCTGGCCGGCTCGGAATGGCGCTTGTGGCTGTTCATGTGGGCCATCGAGGTGGGCTGGCGGCGCTTTCGCCGCGAGCAAGCGCTGCCGGAGGAGCGCCACGGCTGGCCGCTGTGGGACTCGCTGGCGTGGCAACTGCTCGAGCCCCGCGTGGCGCGCCCGGTGCGCGCTGCGTTCGGCGGGCGGTTGCGGGTCGCAGTGAGTGGCGGCGCACCACTGCCGCCGGTGATCTCACGCTGCTTCCTGGGACTGGGGCTGCCAGTCCTGCAGGGCTATGGCATGACCGAGACCTCGCCGGTGGTTGCCGTCAACGCCCCCGACGACAACGACCCGGCAACCGTCGGCCGCGCGTTGCCGGGCGTGGAATTGCGCATCGCAGAGCGCAGCGAGCTGCTGGTGCGGGGCCCGAGCGTGATGCGGGGCTACTGGAAGCGCGAGACGGACACGCACAACGCATTCCTGGACGGCTGGCTTCGGACCGGCGACCAGGCGGTCATCGAACACGGGCGCCTGCGCATCCTCGGCCGGGTCAAGGAGATCATCGTCACCTCCACCGGCGAGAAGATCGCCCCTGTCGACCTCGAATTGGCGATCACGGCCGACCCCTTGTTCGAACAGGCCTGCGCCATGGGTGATGAGCGGCCCTTCATTGCGTGCGTCGTGGTGCTGAACCGCGATGCCTGGGTGCGCCTGGCCGGCAGCCTGCGGCTGGACCCATCCGCTCCTGCCAGCCTGCGGGATGCGGGCGCACGCCGGGCCGCGCTCGAAAAAATCACCGCCCGTACCTCCGCCTTTCCGCGTTACGCACAGCCCCGCGCGGTGCTGTTGACGCTGGCGCCCTGGACGGTAGAGAACACCCTGCTGACGCCGACCCTCAAGGTCAAACGCCAGAACCTGGTGGCCCGCTACAAAGCGGAAATCGACGCGATGTACACGCGCTGAGGCGCTGCCCCAAGCTCAATGTGGCATCGCGGCACCCGCCGCATCCGCCCAACGCTGGGTGGTCGCCAGCCATTGGTCCTGGAATCGCCCGAGCTGGGCCAGCGAGGAGGTGTCCAGGCCATTGGCCACGGGCGGTTCCGCCCGCTCCGAACGCAGTTGCTGCGCCAATGCAAAGGCATTGCTGTTCAGGCGGCGGGCGAGTTGCATTTCGCCTTCCATCCAGCCCGATACGCCTTCACCCATCTGCTGCATCAGCAGGGCCAGCTGCCCGTTGACCAGCTTGGCCGCAATCGCCATCAGTGCCGGCAGGTCACCCGCGTGTTCTGCATCGCGCAGCGCCGAGTCCAGCGCGACGGAAAAGGCGTCAATGGACTTTGCCTGCTGCTGCTGCAGTTGTGCTGCGCAGTCGACAAGATTCTGCGCGAGGGCCATCGAGCTGCCGAGGATCACGCGGGCTGCGCTGATGCCAGCGTGCGGCTCACCGCTGCTTGGTGCCTCTTCAGCGCCGGTCTTTCGGTTGGCGCTCATCGTTGCACTCCTTGCCATGTCGTTCTCCTTGGACGTCATCAGGAAAAGCCCATCCTCGCCCACTCGGCGAGGCGTGCGTTGATCCCCCTCAACGCCAGCAACATCGCCAGGGCCAACATCGCGAAAACAGGATCGGTTCACGCCGAGCACCCGATGACCGCCCCCCTCTTGCCGCCGTTCGATCCCTGGCTCTGGTTTCAGGCTTGCCAGCAGACGTGGCTGGCAACCCTGGACCCGCTGGGCGCGGGCCGCCAGATGCGCGATCAGCGGCTGCGCCACCTGCTGGCCTTCGCGACACGCGAGTCCCCGCTGTATGCCGCGCGTGCGCATGGCGCAAAGGCGCTCGCCGATGTCGATCCGATCAGCAAGCAGCTGCTGATGCAGCACTTCGACAACTGGGCCACCGACCGGCGCATCACGCTCAGCGGAGCCGAGGCGGCAGTCGCATCGGCAGACGGCTGTGCCGACCCCTGGCTGGCGCACTACATGGTGTGGACCAGCTCCGGCACCAGCGGCCATCCCGGCATCTTCATCCAGGACGCTGCCAGCCTGGCCGCGTTCGACGCCATCGACGCCTTGCGCCTGCGCGGCGCGAGCCTGTCGCAACCAGGGCTGGGCACCTGGGGCCTGGGCCGGCGCTTCGCCTTTGTCGGCGCGATCGGGGGGCACTACGCAGGCCATGTGAGCATGGAACGGCTGCGGCGCCTGGTGCCTGCGCCATGGGCGCCGGAAATTCACCTGATCTCGGTGCTGGAGCCTCTGCAACAGATCGCTGAGCGCCTGCAGCGGCTGCAACCGGACGTGCTGATCACCTACCCGAGCTGTGCCACAGCCCTGGCCGCCTGGCAGCGCGAAGGCACGCCGGGGCTGCGGCTTGAAGAGCTCTGGCTGGGCGGTGAACAGCTGAGCAGCACGCAGCGTGAGCTGCTGACCACGGCCTACGGCTGCAAGCTGCGCAACAGCTACGGCGCATCGGAGTTCTATTCGATGGCCTTCGAGTGCGCCCAAGGCCGTCTGCACCTGAACGACGACTGGGTGATCCTGGAGGGGATCGACGCCCAGGGGCGAGCGGTGCCCGTCGGCGAGTTTTCGCACAGCACGCTGCTGACCAACCTGGCCAACCAGGTGCAGCCGCTGCTGCGCTACGAACTGACCGACCGCATCCGGTTTGTTCCCGAACCCTGTCCCTGCGGCTGCGCCTTCCCGGTGATCGAGGTGCAGGGCCGTTCCGACGATGTGCTGGTGCTGCCCGCCAGGCAAGGCGGCACCGTCACCCTGCTGCCGCTGGTGCTGGAAACGGTGATGGAGGAGGAGGCCGGCGTCACGCAGTTCCAGCTGCTGTACCACCAGGATGGCGCGATGGAATTGCGGCTGACCGCCGAAAACGGCGACAACGATCCCAGCAATTCATTCGACCGCTGCAGCCGTGTGCTGAAAGCCTTCTTCGCAAGCCAGGGCGTCGGGCATCAGCGCATCGTTCACGGCGAACAGCCGCCCCTCAGGCAGCGTGGCAGCGGCAAGTTGCGCCGCGTCGTGATGCTGTGAGGCGCGACCTCTTCCGCCTCCCTTGTCGGCCTCAGTTCAGTTCGAGTGAAATGCGCCGAACGCCCGCATCAGGTGCTTCTACGGAAAACCCCAACTCCCGGGCCAGCTGCAACATGCGCTGGTTGTCGACCAGCACCGTGGCCACCAGGCGCTGGACACTGCGAGCGCGCAAGTAGCTGATCAGCTTGTGCATCAGCCGCCTGCCCAGTCCACTGCCCTGAAGGTCCGAACGCACGATGATGCCGAACTCGGCCTGCAGGTTGTCGGGGTCGCACACCGCGCGGACGACACCCAGCGTCTCGTCACCGCCAGCCGCGGCCGGGCCGGTCGCGATGAAGGCCATTTCCCGCCCATAGTCGATCTGCGTCAGGCGGGCGAGTTCGCTGTGCTCGATGCTGCGGCGGCTGTAGAAGACGCGCAGCCGCACGTCTTCCGGGTCCAGCCGCTCCAGGAACGCGCGATGCTGGGCCTCGTCTTCTGGCCGCACCGGCCGCAGGGTGAGTTGCCGGCCTTGCCATTCAAAGGTTTCGACCAGCTCGCTGGGGTAAGGCAGGATCGCGAAGTGCGCTGTGCCACCTGGCGCCGCCGCGCTGACCCGGACCCGCGCGTCCAGCGCCAGCACGCCCTGCGCGTCGGCCAGCAGCGGGTTGATGTCGATCTCGGCAATGCGAGGCTCTGCGGCCAGCAGGTCCGAGATGGCTTCCAGCGCCGCCACCACGGCGTCGAGCTTGGCGGCAGGCACGTCGCGCCAGCCCGCCAGCAGGCGAGCCACCCGGGTGCGGCCAATCAGCGCCAGGGCCAGCGGCCCGTTCAGCGGTGGCAGTGCAATGGCCCGGTCGGCCAACACTTCCACCGCGGAGCCCCCTTGCCCGAACAGGACGACGGGACCGAACACCGGGTCCACGCGGGTGCCCAGGACCAGCGCCAGCGCGTGCGGCCTCTGAACCATGGGCTGCACCGTGAAGCCCGTGACCCCGGCCATGGGCAACAGCTCGGCCACGCGGCGCAGCATGCCGCCGGCAGCTTCGCGCACCGCTTCATCGCTGGCCAGCCCGAGTGCAACGCCGCCCACGTCACGCTTGTGCGAGACCTGCGGCGAGAGCACTTTCAGCACCACCGGGTAGCCGATCAGGCGTGCCGCCTCCACCGCGGCATCGGCCTGGGGCGCCACGACCCTTGTTTCGACGACTGGCACGCCCGCGCCGGCCAGCAGTTGCCCGGCCTCCGGCTCGCTCAGCATCTCCCGCCCCTGGGACAGCACCGCGTCGATCAAGGCCCGTGACAGTGTCCAGTCATGCGCGGGGCGGGCAGCTTGCACTGCCGGTGTCTGAAGCAGTTCCTGCTGGTTGTAGCGGTAGGTTTGCAGCATTGAAAACGCCCGCACCGCTTCCTCGGGCTGGTCGTAACAGGGGATGCCGGCCGCGCGAAAGGTGTTCCGCGCGCCCTGCACCGCCGCGTCACCCAGCCAGCAGCCGAGCAGGCGGCCCGGGGCAAGCTTGCCGAGTGGCGCCAGCGCCGCGGCGATCTCGCCACTGGGCACGATCGCGGTCGGGGCATGCATCAGCAGCACGCTGCCGTTGGCAGGGTCGCCAAGCAAGGTCTTCAGCGCCAGAACATAGCGCGCCACAGGCGCATCGCCCATGATGTCGACCGGATTGCCGTGGCGCCAGTTGGCGGGCAATGCCACGTTCAGCGCCCGCAGCGTGGCTTCGCTCAACGGAGCCAGCGCGACGCCGGCCAGCGCAGCTGCGTCGGCCGCCAGCACGCCGGCGCCAGCGCCATTGCTCAGCAGCGTCAATTGCGCCGGCCAGGGTGCCGCCTGATCGATGGGCTGGCCGTGAAAATGGGCAAGTGTTTCAACGGCAGTGAAAAACTCCTCCAGGGTGTCGACACGCAGCATGCCGGCTCGCCGGATGGCCGCGTCGTACACCAGGTCCGAGCCAGCGAGCGCCCCGGTGTGCGACAACGCCGCCGCCTGGTCATGCGAACGGCCGGCCTTCACCACCAGCACCGGCTTGTTGCGCGCCGCGGCACGTGCTGCGGACATGAACTTGCGGGCCGAAGTGATGGATTCGACATACAGCAGGATCGCACGCGTCCTGGCGTCGCTGGCCAGCCAGTCGAGCAGGTCGCCAAGGTCCACGTCCACATGCTCGCCCAGCGAGATGCAATGCGAAAACCCGATGCCACGGCCATTCGCCCAGTCCAGCACCGCGGACATCAGGGACCCGGATTGCGAGACCAAGGCCAAGTCGCCGGGCTGGGCGCAGGTGTGCGCGAGGCTGGCATTCAGATGTGCATGCGGCGACAGCAGGCCCAGGCCATTCGGGCCGATGATGCGCAGCATGTGTCGGCCGGCGGCCTCCAGCATGGCCCGGCGCATGGCTTCGTCCATCCCCGCGCTGAGCACGACAGCGGCACGCGTGCCGCGAGCACCCAGGTCCTCGATCAGCCTGGCCACCGTCGCGGCGGGCGTGCAGATCACCGCGAGTTCCGGGGCCTCGGGCAGGCTGGCCACATCCGCATAGGCTTCTTCGCCAGCGATCTGGCCGTGCTTGGGGTTGACCGCCCAGCGGGCGCCGCCGAATCCGCCCTGGCGCAGGTTGCGCCAGACCGTGGCGCCCACGCTGGCAGGCCGGTCACTGGCGCCAAACACGGCAACCGAGCGAGGCGCGAACATCGAGTCCAGGTGGCGAATGCTCATGGCAGGCTCGGCGTAAAAGAGAGGCAGACCATCATGCATGTGCCTTGGCCTGCGCGGTTGATGTGCCGCAATGGCCGGCGGAAGAAGCCAGGCGGCTTCGCATCAAGCGTCATTTGAGCGATCTCAACACCGCCTGGTGCGTCGCGCGCCATGCTGGGAGCCAGCCACAGCCGTGTGGCTCCAGTTTGCAATGGAAAGGTCTTCTGAATGGACGGGACGGTCGGGATTCGCAGTGCCGCGCGGGCCATGCTGGCGTCCGCGCTGCCGCTTCTTCTGGCTGCCTGCGGCCACCTCCTGCCCAGCGAGACGCAGCGCACCGCCACTTCGTTCGAAAGTTACGAGGCGGCGGGTCAGGCGCTGCAAGCCGTGGTGCCGTTCAAGACCACGGTGAATGACTTGAAAGCACTCGGCTTCGACATCGCGGACAGTGCGAATGTGAACGTGATCCCGTATCCCGAGTTGGTGGCGCGGCTGGCCCCCCATCCGAACATCGCGCTCGATGAACTCGATCCCGGCATCCGCGCCTGCATCCAGGCACAGATGGCGTGCCGCGCCTACGAGTTCGAGATCGGTGTGCAGCAGCGCCAGCGCGTGGGCGATTTCTGGCGCGATTTCCTGAACTTCAGGCGCCTGACAGAAGTGAGCGGCTGGCATTTGCGTGCGCTGCTGGTCATTCGGAGCGGTGTGGTCCTGTTCTCCAACTTCGGCGGCGAGCCTCGCGTGGCTCGCTCGGAACTGCGGGTCAACCCGCTGGGGCCATTGCAACCGTCTGGCGAAGCAGCCGGTGCAATCCTGACCCGCTAGGGCCACACATGCAAGCCATGGTGCTCCACGGGCCTGGTCAGCCGCTGCGGCTGGTGCAAAGGGTCGATCCCGAACCGGGGCCTGGTGAGTTGCGCCTGCGGGTCGAGGCCTGCGCGGTCTGCCGAACAGACTTGCACATCGTCGACGGCGAGTTGCCGGTGCCGCATTGGCCTGTCGTTCCCGGCCACGAGATCGTCGGCATCGTCGAGCGCGTTGGCAGCGGGGTAGCGCTGTCGCTGCTTGGGCAACGCGTGGGCGTGCCCTGGCTGGGCCACGCTTGCGGCTGCTGTGCCTATTGCGCCCGCGGCAGCGAGAACCTTTGCGATGCACCGCTATTCACCGGCCACGGCCGCGATGGCGGCTTCGCCACCCATGTGCTCGCCGAGGCTGCGTTCTGCCTGCCCTTGAGCCTGCCGATGGCGCCAGCGCAAATGGCCCCCTTGCTGTGCGCTGGCCTGATCGGTTGGCGCACGTTGCGCAAGGCCGGTGACGATGCAGCTCGCATCGGCATCTATGGCTTCGGTGCCGCGGCGCATCTGGTCACGCAGGCCGCGCTGGCGCAGGGCAAGGAAGTGCTCGCATTCACGCGGCCGGGGGATGCCGCGACGCAGCGATTCGCGTTGTCGCTGGGCGCAAGCTGGGCTGGCCCGGCCGACCAGCCCCCGCCGACGCCACTGGACGCGGCGCTGATCTTCGCGCCGGCAGGCGAGTTGGTGCCGCAGGCGCTGGCGGCCGTGCGCAAAGGCGGCCGGGTGGTCTGCGGCGGGATCCACATGAGCGACATCCCCTCATTCCGCTATCGGCTGCTTTGGGAGGAGCGCCAGCTGGTGTCGGTGGCCAACCTGACCCGCGCCGATGCCCATGAGTACCTTCGTTTTGCAACGGCGCATCCACCCCAGGTCCAAACCACCGTCTACCCTCTGGCGCAGGCCAACGAAGCTCTTGCCGATCTGCGCGCCGGCCGGCTGCAAGGCGCTGCCGTCCTGTTGCCCTGAGTCTTCGCTGGCCGCCACCGTGGGGGCCGCCGGCGCAGCGTCCCGAACCGAGAACGGTTCTGCAGTCTGAAAAGGCCTTGAACTCGGCTTACAAGACCAGCGCCAAGCTGGGAGTGGATGCCACCGTCGCGCTTGGTACGAAAGGTGGAAGGCTGGCGGCAGCCGGCATCGACCTGGTCCTGTATTCGAAGATCAAAGGAGTGTTTGCCGGTGTGGCCGTGGACGGCCTGTTGCTGAAAGGATTCACGAGCGGCTACTTGACCTTGCCGAGGGCGACTCGGAACTCCTCGAGCTTGGCTTCGTAATGCTCCGCTTCTCCATAAGCGAGGAAGCGGTTGTAGCGCGCGTGAGTTCCCAGGATCTTGTGCGCATGCTTGATGGGGCAGAAGTACTGCTCGGTGCGGGCGACGATCTCGCGCAGGTAGGCAACCAGCCCGTTTGCATACTCGCAGTAAGTGCAGTGAAACTTCTCGATGAAGTTCAGGTAGCCGAGGTGGCGCCTGTCGTACACGAGGTAGTCGCTGCGCCGCACCTTGGCGATGCCGTAGATCGGGAAGCACGCCCACTGATAGAAGCTCACGAACAGATCCAGCATCAGCAGCGGTATCGCCATGCCGTAGATGATCGGGCCGGTGATCAGGTTCTGCGGGCGGTTGGTCACCAGCCAGCGAAAAAAGCCGGTCTTGAGCTTGCGGTGTGCCACCTTCACCGAACTCTCGAACTCCACCCGCTTGCCGTTGATCCGGAAGAACATGCGACTTTCCTGCTCGTGCACGGCCGTGCGCAGTTCTTCCTCGAGGCCCGCCATCTGGGCCAATATCTCGGCGATTCGACTATTCATGGTGCAAGCATAGTCGCGCCCCCCCGAGGGCGGGCATGCGCGTACAAAGGTCGCGCGGCCAAGCTGCTGATCGAAAGCCCTTGCGGCTGATCGCCGGGGGCTGCGTTCTGGTTCGCCAGCCAGCAGGCCAACATCGGCACCTGTTCCCACAAGCGCGCAGCCGAGGCTGCCGCTCAGCCGGCGTGGCTTCGCGATCTGCATTGCGGGCGATCAAGGTCGCACGGCCTGGGTGGCTGCAAGCTGCGCCCATGATCACTCCAGCACGAGCGCCTGAGAACCAAGCCACATCGAAGGCTGGCCGTGCCATCGACCGCACACGTCGCGCGCTCACGTGCACGCTCGTCGGTTCACCGCTGGTCGGTCGAGCGGCGGCCGCCGCACCCGCAAAGACACAGCGGGTTCCGATCCTCGTGTTTCACCGCTTCGCAGAGACCATGGCCGACAGCATGACGCTGCGGATCGCAAACTTCGAGTCGCAGCTGCGCATGCTGGAGAGCCGGAATTGCCACGTCATCCCGCTGTCTGATTGGGTCGCCTGGCGGCTCGCGCTGGCCAGCGGCGATGCGGCCCCGTTGCCGGCGCGCGCCGTCGTGCTGACTGCCGACGACGGGCACCGATCGCAATTCGAGGCGATGGCGCCGGCCCTGCGGGAACGCAGCTGGCCCGTCACGCTGTTCGTCTACCCTTCCGCGATCTCGAATGCCAGCTATGCAATGACCTGGCCGCAGCTCCGCGAGCTGGCTGCCGACCCGCTCGTCTCCGTTCAATCGCACACCTTGTGGCATCCGAACCTGGTTCGCGAGCGCGGTCGCATGGCGCCCCAAGCCTTCCGCAGGTTTGTAGCCGACCAGTTGACCCGCTCGCGCGACACGTTGGAGCAGAAGCTGGCACACCCCGTCACCTTGCTGGCCTGGCCCTTCGGCCTGAGTGACGAAGGTCTGGCGGCCCAGGCCGCCGAGGCCGGCTACCGGTCAGCGTTCTCGCTTGGCAACCGTTCGGCCGGGCCCGCCGATCCACTGTACGCGGTGCCACGCCATCTGATCGTCGACAGCGTGGATGCAAGCCAGCTCGCGGCCCGCCTCGAAGCTGCATTCGCGAACGGGATGGCATCGTGAGGCGCCTGGCGCCCGCTTGGATCGGGCTCGCGATGTGCGTCGCGGCTGCGCAGGCTTGCGCACTCGGAGGCGAGGTCCGGGACGCAGTGTCGGGTCGACCTGTCGCGCTCGCGACGGTTGTCGTGGCCGGCGAAGTCCATGCCAGCGACAGCCTGGGCAGGTTCGAGGTCGATGGCGCCACCGACGGCGCGTCCGTCACCGCGCGTGCCATCGGCTATGCCAGATTCCAGGGCATCGTCGCTTCGTCCGCGCCGCTCGTCATTGCGCTGACGCCGCTGCGACCCAAGGCGCTCTACCTCTCGGTGTACGGCATCGGCAGCGCGACGCTGCGCGGCGACGCGCTCAAGCTGATCGACGAAACCGAGCTCAACGCTTTGGTGATCGACGTCAAGGGCGACCGCGGCTTCGTGCCCTACCGCAGCGCGGCGCTGGCGGCTTCAGGGCTGACGCAGACGCTGGTCACCGTGACGGACATGCCGACGCTGCTGCGGACATTGCACCAGCGCGGCCTCTACCTGATCGCCCGCATCGTCAGCTTCAAAGACGAGCCCTATGCGACCGCCCATCCGGCGTGGGCAGTGCACGATGCCCACGGAAACGTGTGGAAAGACCGCGAAGGCCTGCCATGGATCGACCCGTTCTGCCGCGAGGCCTGGGAGCGCAATCTGGCGCTGGCCGAGGAAGCGGCGGCCCTCGGCTTCGACGAGATCCAGTTCGACTACCTGCGCTTTCCCGATGCCACCGGGCTGGTGTTCTCCGAGCCCGACACCGAAGACCGCCGCGTCGCTGCGATCAATGGATTCCTCGACGCGGCGCAGCACCGCCTGGCACGCTACAACGTGTTCGTCGCGGCCGACATCTTCGGCTACGTCGCCTGGAACAGCAACGACACCCACATCGGCCAGCAACTCGAGGCCATCGTCAAGCACGTCGACTATCTCTCGCCGATGCTCTACCCCTCAGGCTTCTCCTTCGGCATCCCGGGGTACCGCGACCCGGTCGCGGCGCCCCACGAAATCGTGGAGAACAGCCTGCGCCGCGCCATTGTGCGGACCGGCTTACCCGGCCTGCGTTTTCGTCCGTGGCTGCAGGCATTCCGCGACTACGCCTTCGACCGGCGCGCTTTTGGCGAGCGCGAGATCCGCTCGCAGATCGACGGCGCCGACGACGTGGGCACCGACGGCTGGATGCTGTGGAACCCCAACAACCGCTACGGCGAGGGTGGGTTGGAGGCCGACACGCAAGGCTCGTCACCATGAAGCATCGCCGGCTGCGCTGGTGGGCGGCGGTGATTGCGCTTCTCGCGCTGCCTGTTTTGACGGCCGCTGGCGACCTGTCCCGGCAGGACTGGACGCCGATTGACGCTGCAGTGCGCGCACAGATCGCCGCCCGCCAGTTGCCCGGTGCCGTGCTGGTGTTCGGCGATGCCGAGTACATCTGGCTGCGACGCGCCTGGGGCTGGCGTGCGCTCGATCCGCAGCGAGAACCGATGACTGCGGACACCGTCTTCGACCTCGCGTCGCTGACCAAGGTGATCGTCACGACCACAGCGGTGATGCAACTGGTCGAACGCGGGCTGGTGCAACTCGACGTCCCGGCTGCCCGCTACTGGCCTGCCTTTGCCTCACACGGCAAGCAAGCCATCACGGTGCGCCAGTTGCTGACGCACCGCTCGGGGCTGCGTCCCGACCTGGACTTGCGCGAAGACTGGCACGGTTACGCCGCCGCCATGCGGCGCGTGGAGGGCGAATCTCCAGGCGCTGCACTCGGCAAGCGCACGGTGTACAGCGACATCAACTTCATTGCACTCGGCGAATTGGTCCGTCGCGTCTCCGGTCTGCCTCTGCAGGTCTATGCGGAGCGCCACGTACTGGGTCCGGCCGGAATGCGCGACACGGGGTTCCTGCCGGACAGGGCCTTGCGTGCACGCATCGCGCCGACGGAACGCATGGGCGGCGAACTCCTGCGCGGCACGGTGCACGACCCGACTGCCAGGCGCATGGGCGGCGTGTCCGGGCACGCCGGTCTGTTCGGCACGGCCGACGATCTCGCGCGCTTCGCACAGGCCCTGCTGCGCGGCAAACGCCTCCTCGACCGGTCCTCCATCAAAGCCCTTCAGCAGGCCGAGGGGGATCCGAACGATCCGGACGGCGTGCGGGGCATCGGCTGGCAGTTGCAGGCGCCGCTGGTGGCCAATCGCGATGACCTCGAACCCAAGGGCCTGCTCGGGCACACCGGCTACACCGGCACGGCCCTGTGGATCGATCTCGTCCAGGGCCGCTTCATGGTCCTGCTGAGCAACCGGGTCCACCCGGACGGTCAAGGCAACGCCCAACCGCTGCGACGGCAGGTACTGGCCCTGGTGTCCAGCCTTGCGCCTCCGCTGGAAGCGGCGGCGCGGACGAGCCCGCTGCCCACCCTGCGCGTTGCGACCGGCATCGATGTCTTGCGCTTGCAGCGCTATGCAGCGCTGACAGGGCGCCGCATCGGCCTGATCACCCACCTCGCCGCGATCGATGCGCTCGGCTGGCGCACCTTGGATCGGCTGCGCTGGGCGCCCGGTGTGACGCTGGTCAAGCTCTTCAGCCCGGAGCATGGCCTCTACGGTGACGTCGAGGGCGCGGTCCCATCGGGCACCGAACCCTTCAGCGGACTGCCGCTGATCAGCCTCTACGGCGCGGCCACCCGCCCCGGTGTCGCGAGTCTGCAAGACATCAACACCCTGGTGTTCGATGCGCAGGACGTCGGCGCGCGCTTCTTCACCTATGCCTCGACGATGGCGCAGGCGATGGAAGCCGCCGCCGAGCAGGGCATCCGGTTCGTCGTGCTCGATCGGCCCGATCCGATCCGCGCTGATCGCGTCGCAGGGCCGGTGCTCGACCCGGGCCGGGGATCTTTCACCGGGCCGGAAGGACTGCCCGTGCAGCATGGCATGACCGTCGGCGAACTGGCGCTGTGGTTCCGGGACGACCTTCGTGCTCGCCGCGGGCTCGATCTCGACCTGCAGGTCATCACCATGCAGGGATACCAGCGCTCGATGTGGTTCGATCAGACCGGGCTCGACTGGGTACCGCCCTCACCCAACCTGAGGACGCCCACGCAAGCTGCGCTCTATCCGGGTGTCGCCTGGGTCGAGGGCGCGAACTTGAGCGTCGGGCGCGGCACGAGCCATCCCTTCGAGTGGCTGGGGGCGCCCTGGGTGGTCGGCAGCACGCTGGCCGATGCGTTGAACGAGGCCGCACCGCCGGGCCTGCGCTTCACGTCCGTCGACTTCACGCCCGATGCCGGCCCCTATGATGGGCAGCGCTGCCACGGCGTCGAGGTCCGTGTGGTCGATCGCGACACGCTTGATGCTCCCCTTCTCGGCGCACTGCTGGTGAGAACGCTGCACCGCCTGTGGCCCCGCGAGTTCGCCATCGACAGCACCTTGGCGACCATCGGTGCCAGCGCGACGCTGCAGGAACTGACAGCCAGCACCGACCTCGCCACGGTCGCGTCGCACTGGCAGCCAGCGCTGTCGGCATTCCGATCCCGGCGTGGCCACGACCTCCTGTACGAACCGCCGACGCCGCCAATGCTGTCGCGTTGATGCAGATCAGTGCGTCCGCGCGGCTCACGCACGCGCCATTGATCGCACGCAACGGTCTGCGCCATCGGCGCCGCCATCCTCGCAGGCATGGCCTCCGCCACCTTGTTCACGAAGGAACATGACATGGGCGCGCAAACCACCTCGAGCACCCACGACCCAGTGCTTGCCGCCTATGACACCCACACCGCGGCCGGCAAGGCGTTCTGCGCGGCGTGGCTTTCCACCTTGTCAGGTTTGGCAGTCGTCGTGCGGCAGCATTCACCCGAGAATGGCGTCGACCGGCCTGCGCATCGAAAGCGGCATCACCGGGCCCCGGCCAAAGCGCACCACCAGATCCGGCCTCTGGCTGCCCAGGCCGAGCGCTGCAGCGAATTGAGGGCGGAGCGCGCTGACCTCGACTGGCTGATTCACGAAAGCGTTTCGGATGCCGAGCGTGGTGGCCTGAAGCGCGAAACGCTCGTAGCAGCGCCCTGCCTCGATCCAGTGCACCCTGTCGTTCGCCTCGGAAACAAACACGGCCAGGCCTGCAGAATTCCGGAGCTGCCTCGCATAGCGCTCGTTCTCGGACTCCGGCGTGAAAAACAATCCCATCAGAGGACTGGCCAGCCAGCGCGGCAAGACCGGGGAGCCCGTTGTGCCGGAGAAAAGACCATCGCCCGATCGTTGCGCCTCGGAAGCACTGAAGCGGATCCAGGACTTCAGTTCGGCAACGAAGGCGGCGTCGGCCATCTGCGCGCTGTTCGCCTCGATCACGTAGGCCAGAACATTTTCCATGGCGAGGCGTTCTGTCAACAGCATCACCCGCACCCCGTTGCCCGTCCCTGCCCGTTCCAAGCGCCGGAGATCGTCGTTTGAAATCGGTTTGCCGTCGTAATCGCCACGGGTGCATTGCCGCTCGGTGATGGCCCGGAACAGCGGCGTGATGGAGGGCTTCGTGGCTTCAAGGTTCACGGCGATGTCGTCCGGACTCGCCAGGTCCTTGCGGACCTCAGCCTGCAGCCCGGCGGCAAGTGCTGCATGCGTCAGGTTTTCAACAGCGCAGCCCAGAGACACGTGGAGATGATGGTCGTCGGGGTCGACGGCCGGGCAACGTCGCGACAGATCGGGCGCGATCACGATGGAACGTTCGTTCACGCGGAATTTCCAGCATTGCGTGTTGTGGCTGGATGGTGCGAGCGACGCGAAGCGCACCAGTTCGCGCATCAGGAAGGCATGGTCAGCCGGGCTGCTGGCAAGCGGTCGCCGCAAGCTGCGGGCGTAAGCCTGCTCGCCCGCGCTGTCTGAACATGCGACCAACGCTGGCGAGAGCGCGCCACAACTCAACGCACCCAGCAAGAAGTGTCTGCGCATCGGCGGCACAACATGTCGGGGAGATGAACGCAGAGACATTGAACCCGGCACTCGAATTGGTCTCAAGTAGCAAGCCCCGCCCGTCTTTAGGAATCTCCGACAGGCCCGAACAGGTGACGTCGATCAAAGGTTTCCAGCACGTTGCGAATCGCGAAGATGTGGAGGTACTTCGTGATGCGAGCACCCAGCGCAAGTTCGGCTCGCGCCCCTTCGTAGAGATTGGCCATCTCCGTGACCGAAATGTGACATTCCAAGGCCAAGGACTCGACGATCCGAGACTGATCAGGTTGCAGCAGATTCATGTTGGGCACGGTGACTCCTCGACTCGACATTGGTTCATGAAAGTGGCACACAAGGCCCTGCGGCAATCGTGCGGCACGGCACAAAGATCTTGACAGATCAATCAGGCATCTCAATGAACGGACCCAATGTAGTCCGCAAGCAAATTCGGCGAGTTGCCCGGCATCAAGATCGGGAGTGGTCGCAATGCGCCATCGACTATCGACATGTCAAAGGCGGCGGTGCGGGCCGCGCGATTGCGCTGCGTCAACTCCGGTGCGCAGGCTGCGCCGCCCTGTCATGCAAGCGTCATTCATCAAGCCAAGACTGGCCCCACCCCAGGCTTCATGAATCGAACCCATGCAAAAGACTCAAGCGCTGACCGCTCTCGGACAGCAACGGCTGATGCTGCCGGCATGGGTCAAGGCGGCGCTGGCCGCCAATGACCGCCTCAAGGTCTACCTCACGGTGCTGCAGACTGCTGCAGCACATGCATCTCACCCCAATCGCGACCTGCCCGACCTGACAAAGGAAATCGCCGCGACCACGTTGGAAGCCGGTTGGTTGATGGGAGTCATTGCGGTCGCGACGCGGGTTGACGATTCGCTGGCACTTCCGGAGTTGCCAAGGCTGATCAAGGGCCTTGAAGACGACCTCACGACCATGGCCCGACCGGTGCTGGAGAGCGTCCCCGCTGGCGAGCAGACACATGTCCGTGTCGAGCACTGGCTGGCCTGGCTCCGGGACCTGCCCGCAGACCGGCTCGCCGACGCGCAGGTCGACGCTCTCACCCGCGGCCTGCGGGGTGAACAGGACAGCCTGCACCTGCTGGTGATGGATTTGCACAAGCAGATCAACAAACTGTCGGCCGAGCTGGCCAGCGAGGTCATCGCCGGTGCCAACGCGTGGGAGCTGCAGCCCGGAGATCGCCCGCGAGTGGCTGCCTTCATGCGGGGCCTGAATCGCACGTCGGAATTGAAGTTCGACCACCCGGGGTTGGACACGGTGGCCACCCGAGACGGCGAACGCCTGCTGATCCAGAACGACATCGGCACCAATGATGCGCACGTGCTGGTACTGCAGGTGACCGGCTGCGTGATCACCCTGACCTATTCCGACCTGCACCCGGCGCGCTTCGAATTTTTCCAGTCGATGCTGGCGCCGCTGGGGGCGGCATGGTCGGAGCGGGTGTCTCGCACCGACGCCGAACTGAACCAGGGCCTGGCCTATACCGTGGGCACGGCCAGCTTTGATTGCGCTGATGATGCGGCAGTCGAGGCCGCGCTGGAGGGCATCGGCTCGCGCATCGTCTTCCTGATCGACTGGAACCGTGCGCGCAAGCGCCTGCGCGCCTTCGTCGACAAGCAAGCCGCGATCACGGTGCTGGCCGACGCCGCCAGGCTCGACGTCGGCCACCGCGCCTGGCTGCAGGTGGGTGGCGAAGGGCTGATTTTCGCCGCGATGCAGGCCGTGGGCGAAGGTGCATTCCGCATCGGCGACCGGCTCGATGAAGTCATTGGGGCAGCCGATGCGCACAGCTTCCTGGTCGCGGTAATGCGGCTGGCGTGCGACGCGCTGCACCGTGGGCAACCGGTCGCGCTGGTGGCCGACGAGACGCGCATGCTGCTGGCGCGGCATGTGCGCCAGCGCAGCAGCGAATTCGACCTGCTGGCCGAACATGCCGCCTACTGCGAGACGCTGGCTCAAGCGATCGGCGACGCGCTGGCGCACGGCGCAGAGCGTTCGGCCAAGGCGGCAGCCGAACTCTCGGCGCGCGCCAAGACATGGGAGCGCAGGGCAGACGAGCTGGTGATGCAGGCACGAGAGAAGGCTGAACGCCAGCCCCGCTGGCGGCCCGTGGCCTTGCTGGTGGCGCAGTCCGACGACGTGGCCGATGCACTCGAAGAAGCGGCCTTCCTCATCAGCCTGATCGCCGACGGCCACCTCAAGGGCTGGAACGACGAGGTTCGCAAGGTGCTCGGGCGCCTGGCCACCAGCGTGCGGCAGGCGACACAAGATCAGGTCAAGGCACTCGCGATCGCACGCACGCTGGGTGCCGGCAGCGAGGCGGCCGACAACGACGCGTTCCTCAGGGCGACATGGCGGGTCGTGCAGGCCGAGCAGGCATGTGACGCGCTGCTGCGCGACGCGCGGCGCGAGATGCTTGCGGCCATCCAGGACGCACCCTCGCTGATGCTGGCCAACGACCTGGCATGCACGCTGGAACTGGCATCCGACCGATTGCTGGTTGCCGCTTACGCGCTGCGCGACCTGGTGTTCGGCACCGCCGGGGTGCGCGAATGAAGTCGCAAGCCGTCCATCTCGGCAAGCACCGCCAAGCCTTGGACCATCCCTTCCCAAAGGGCCCGGAAGTTGCGCCCTCAAGCAGGCCGACGGTTGCGCTAGAGCAGTCGCCAGTGCTTCCACCCGAGGTCTACCTGATCGGATGCGGCCACGACACCACCCATACGGCTCAGGGGTCGGCACAGCGCATGGGCTTCAAGGCCTGGAACCTGTTGCGCATGGCCGGCCTGTCCCTGCCCGTGCCCCCAGCCTTCGTGCTCGGCACCCACTACTGCGTGGACCCCGCAGCACGCGCCATGAGCGCCCACCCCGATGTGTGGCGAGCGGGGCTGCAGGCGCTCGAACAGGCGACCGGCCTGACCCTGGGAGATGCCCGCCGGCCGCTGCTGCTTTCGGTGCGCTCCGGCGCGCCGGTCTCGATGCCAGGGATGATGGAAACGCTGCTGAACATCGGGCTTTGCGACCATACCGTCGAAGGCCTGTTGCGCCAGACCGGCAACCCCCGCCTGGTTTGGGATGCCTACCGCCGCCTCGTCGCCAGCTACGGCGAGGTGGTGGCGGGGCTGCCGGCACTGTGCTTCGAGGAAGTCGCCGCGGCGCTGCTGCAAGGGCGGGACGAACGCTTGCTTGACTTTGCAGATCTGCGCTGGCTGACCCAGCGCTTTCTGCAGGTCTATGCCGAGCATGCCGGACACCCCTTCCCTCAACAGCCGACGGCGCAACTCGCTGGCGCCATCGAGGCGGTGTTCAGCTCCTGGCAGTCCGCCAAAGCGCAGGCGTACCGGCGCCTGAATCACCTCGACGATGCCATCGGCACCGCGGTGACGGTTCAATGCATGGTGTTTGGCAACGCCGGTGGCCGGTCGGGCGCAGGCGTCGGCTTCACGCGCGACCCTGGCAGTGGCGCACCAAACCTGTGGGTGGACTTCCTGTTCGACGCGCAGGGGGAGGACGTGGTGTCAGGGCGCCGCAGCGCACACGGACACGACGAGCTGGCAACCGTCCTGCCGGAGGTCTGGCAGGCACTCAACGATGCGACACAACAGCTTGAGCATGCCTTTGGCGACATGCAGGACTTCGAGTTCACCGTGCAGGACAGCCGCCTCTTCATGCTCCAGACGCGCGCCGGCAAGCGAACGCCACAAGCCGCAGCGCGCATTGCACTCGACTTGCTCGACACGGGGCTGATCGAACCCGATGTGGCGCTCGCCCGCACGGCAGGGCTGGATCGCCAGGCGCTGGCGCAAACGCACGTGGTGGCATGCGACGGCACCCCCTTGCGGCCTTTGGGGCACGCCGCCAGCGCCAGCAGCGGTGTGGCGGTCGGCGAGATCGCGCTGGATGCGGCGCGGGCCCTGGCCCGTCACGAAACAGGCATCCCTGTCGTGCTGGTGCGCCGTGACGCGGACACCGCCGACATCGCGGCGCTCGAATCAGCCACCGGCCTGCTCACGCAACGAGGCGCCCGCACATCGCATGCGGCCGTGGTCGCCCGGCAACTGGGCAAGGTGTGCCTGGTCGGCTGCAGCGAACTGCAGATCGACGAGACCGCGCGCACGGCGAAGGTCGGCGACCAGATTCTGCACGAGGGAGACCTGCTCACCCTCGATGGAAACGACGGAACCTTCTATGCCGGCAAGTCGCAGGTTGAGGTCACCTTTCCCGAAGCACTGCTCGCACGTCTGGGTGCATTGCGGCGAGGAAGTCAAATCGGCTGAAAAGCAAGACCGGGTGCCGTATCAAACGGCTGCGACGACGAAGGACCGCCAGCGGCTTTCGAAGGTGACAGCCTGTTCGGGATGCAGGGGCCCCACCTGCAATGGCCCGCCAGCGGGCCCCAGGAACTGGAAACTCATTCCCTCTTGCTGCAGATAGGCCAGCAAGAAATTGCGCAAGGGGTCCCCCTCGCTGATGTGCACTTCATACGACCAGCGGTCGCCCTCGGCCCGGGTCAGGATGCGCATCACGGTGCCCCTATGTTGCATTGCAGCAATGATGCACGATGCTCACTCCCTTCCGGCGGAAAGGACTATTCTGAATCGACGGTGCCGCTTTGGCCTGACCTCCGGTCTCGCCTCACCGCCGGATGTCTCGTTTGCGGGCAAGTTGTCTCTGAGACAGCCACCTGGCATTCCCATTCAGCACTGGCACCGTTCTCCTCACGCAGGATCGGTCATTTCCAGCTTGAACTGCGCCACTGTTTCGACAAGTTGTCCCGCCTGGCTTTTGAGGCTGCACGCGGCTGCCGCCATCTCCTCTACGAGCGCAGCGTTCTGCTGGGTACCAAGATCCATTTGCACCACAGCTTGATTGACCTGCAAGACCCCCGCACTCTGCTCCGTACTGGCGGCACTGATCTCGCTCATGATGTCCGTGACCCGCCGGACGCTCGTGACGAGTTCGGCCATGGTGCTGCCCGCCTGGCCGACGAGCTTGTTGCCTTCCTCGACGCGACCGACGCTCTCACCGATCAGGCTCTTGATCTCGCGGGCGGCCTCGGCAGATCGGCCCGCAAGGCTGCGCACCTCCGCAGCCACGACGGCAAATCCGCGACCTTGCTCACCCGCCCTCGCGGCCTCCACCGCTGCGTTCAGCGCCAGGATATTGGTCTGGAACGCGATGGAGTCAATCACACCAATGATGTCGACGATGCGCCTGCTCGCTCCATTGATGCCATTCATCGTCTCCACCACTTGCGCGACGACGCTGCCGCCGCGCGCGGCCGTCTCGGAAGCATTCAGTGCGAGCAGATTGGCCTGGCGCGCGTTGTCGGAGTTCTGCTGCACTGCGGCGCTGAGCTGCTCCATTGACGCCGCAGTCTCCTCCAGTGCGGCCGCCTGCTGCTCGGTACGAGCGGAGAGATCTTGGTTGCCCTGCGCAATCTCCGCACTGGCGGTGGCCACGCCCTCGGAGCCCGCGTGGACCTTGCCAACCAGGCTGCGCAGGCTGTCCTGCATCGACTTGATTGCGTGCATGAGGCTGGCGCCATCGCCCGCCTTGAGGCTGACGTCGACGGTCAGGTCACCTTGCGCAATGCGCCGCGCGACGCCGGCGGCATCGTCCGGCTCGCCACCCATCTGCCGCAGCAAGCTGCGGGTGATGACCAGGCTGACCGCCATCAGCACGGCCGCCAACAACGCCGCGCCCATCAGTGCGCCAACAATGCGCCGCTGGACCACCGAGTCCACGCTGTCGACGTAAACGCCGGATCCGATCACCCAGTTCCACGGGGTGAAGGCCTTGATGTAAGTGACCTTGGGCATCGGGGCATCACTGCCGGGCTTTGGCCACATGTAGCTGACGAAGCCCTCGGCCTTCTCCTTCGCGATCTTGTTCATCTCCACCGTGAGCAGCTTGCCGTTCGGATCCTTGAGCCCCGAAACATCGGTTCCATCGAGCGAGGGATTGGTGGGGTGCATCACCATCCGGAGCTGGGTGTCCTGGATGAAGAAGTACTGATTGCCGCTGTAGCGCAGGCTCTTGATGTCTTCGGCAACTCGGCGCTTCGCCTCGGCCTCGCTCATCGCGCCTTTGGCCGCCTGGTCCCGATAGTGCGCGAGCAGCCCGTAGGCGGTCTCCACGGCTTGCTTCACGCCGAGTTGGCGTTCCTCCATGATCAGGCTGCGCTCGGTGAAGAGGAATGTCGCGACGAGCAACGCAATGCCGAGCAACGCACTGCCGATCAACAATCCGAGCCGCTTGGAGATGGTGAGTTTCGACATGTTCAGATTCCAACAAATTTGATGACAACAGCGTGGGAGGATGGCTGGACGAGCTTGATCGGTTCAGGTCACCGTGTGTGGGGCCGTGCGTGAGCCGGGATCGCTCTCTGCGTTCTAGAGAACACGGTGGAGTCGATTTGCAGCCATGCCGATTGAAGTGCGGTGGTCTCACCCGCTATCGACCAGGAATCCGATTGGCATGAGGGAGCACAGCCGCAGACAAAGCGGTTTGGCTTCAGAGCTGGCGCGAAATGACGCGTCGGCGACTGGCCGCCTCATCCGAGCGCCCGATCGGCGCGCTGGCGCGAAAAGACTAGGCGCGCAGCCTGCGAGGCGGCGTCGACTGCCGGTGGATCTCCGCTACCGAGGACAGGTCGGTCGGCCAGGGCGCCCGTCCTTCGCGCATGGCCGCCGGTACTGCACCGAACCAGCGTCGAAAGGCCCGACTCAAGTTGTTGCCGTCGTGATAGCCGAGCTCTCTGGCAATCTGTTCCAGCGTGGCATCGGTGTGTCGCACATGCCAAAGGGCCTGGCATCTGCGCACGCGGTCGAGCAATGCCTGGAAGCTGGTGCCCTCGTCCTTGAGACGTCGATTCAGCGTACGAGGCGAAACGCCGAGGGAGGCGGCCACTTCAGCCAGCGACCACGCATCGGCGCCCAGCAGTTGCAACAGGTTCTCGACGCGGGCCACGGCGGTATATCGCGCTATCTCAATTCGCTCCTGCTGTTCGCATTCGCGCCATGCAGATGCAAACGCAGCAGGCGCCGCGGTCGGACAGGGGGCGTCCAGCAAGGCGTTGGGCAACCAATAGGCCATGCGTCCTGTGCCAAAGCGTACCTTCCCTGCAAGTGCGTCGTAGGCACGCCGCCACGCCGGCGCAGCCCATGGGACCTCGAGAACGGCCTCCCGTTGCCTCTGCCCGGACACAGCGGCCATCACAGAGCTGAACGACGCGGCCACATGGTCGAGCACAAACGCCCGCACGTCGCCGAGTGAAATGCTGGGCTCGAAGACCAGCCACGTCCCGTCCGCTGTGACTTGCTGCACAAGTTGCACAGCACCGGAACGAAACGGCATGAAGCGAACCAGCACGTCGAGGGTCTGACGCAAATTTGCGCTCGTCGAGAGGGCATACCCGATCGCGCCGTGCGACGCCATCTGCACCTGCGCACCGGTCTCAAGGGCAAATGTCGGCCGCCCCGCTGCACGTTGGGCGCCGACGATGATGCTGCGAACGATGCGCAGCGGCAGCATCTCCTCCGCACGCGCGAGCACTGGCCCACTGATGCCCGCGGCAGACAGCAAAGCGTCCACGTCCTTGCCTTCCGCCCTCAGGGCAGCACAAAGCATGCGAACGTATGCCGGATGGACGCAAGGTCTCAGATCGGCCTGCTCACGAACGAGGATTGGAAGGGTCATCTGCAGGTCGCTTGCGTGAGAATTGCCAACTCCTGCTGCTGCTGGAGTTCGTGCGGACCACGGAATCTACGCACCTTGCCCGTCGGCCAGTCGCGATGAGATGCCAGTGCGCAGCGCTTCATGATCCGCTTGCGGGGGCGGAAACGATTGACCATTCGCATCGGAACGCAGCAATGATCAAGATCGCTGCACGAGGTCGCTCTGCTTGCGACGTTGCTTCTGGGCGTACATCAATGCGTCCGCGCGGCGCAGCAGATCATCCGCTGTCGCGCCATCGTCGGGGAACTGCGCCACCCCAGCCGAGGCTCGCACACCGATGCTCACTCCACCGAAGCTGACCGGTTCCGCGATCTTTTCAACCAGGCGGGCCGCGACATTTCGTGCCACCCCTTGGCTGGAGACGCCTTCCAGCAGCACCACGAATTCATCCCCTGCCAATCGCGCTGCGATGTCCGAACTGCCAACGCCGTGAGTCAGCCGTTGTCCCACCGCCTTCAGGATGGCATCGCCAGCGGCGTGACCATAGGTGTCATTGATGGCCTTGAAGCCATCGAGGTCGATGAACACGACAGCGAAGGGAGTCGGCAGCGTCGGCGAGTGGCGGGCGATCCACTCCGGCATCACGCTCAGCACACGACGCCGGTTCGCGATGCCGGTCATCGGATCGTGAAGGACCTCGTGGCGCAGGGCGCTCGCCAGGGCATCCACTGAGAGGTTCTTCAGGATGCCGACAAACAGCCGGTCCGCCCCACTCCGCAGACTGGCCACCTGCAGGAACAGCGGAAAACGCCGACCGTCCTTGGCCCGCCCCACAAGCTCCCGGCCCTGGCCGATGATGTGCTCCGTGCCCGTCGTGAGATAGCGCCGCAGATGGCCGTCGTGCTGACTCGCATCCGCGCCCTCCATCAGCACCGACACGTTGCGGCCAACGACATCCATCGGGGTGTAGCCGAACATGTCCTGCGCGGCCTTGTTGAAACTCAGTATCACGCCAGTTTCGTCAATGCTGACAATGCCGTCGAAAGTGCAGTTCAGGATGCCGTTCAACTTGTCGCTGCGCAGCTTCTGCTGGATCAGCACCCGCAATCTTGATCGCACCGTCACGGGATCCGACACGAGCAGGAAGTCATCTGCGCCCAGTGCCAACGCTGTCTCGATATCGGCGCTCGTGCGGCAGCACGCGATCAGCGGCGTCCACATGCCGTTTGGCTTGCGCGCGGCGACGAAGGCCTTCACGAATCCCATCGACTGTGGCGTGAAGTCGAGGACCACGAGGGCCACGGCAGACGCACGCTGCAACAACTCGTCGTGAGCGCCCAGTCGCGCGACTTGCAAGTCAAGGCCCGTCTGGAGCAGGATTGCGTCGTCAAGCAAGGGCTGCGCGGGCTCGCAGATGTAGAGCACAGTAGATTCATGTGTTGGCTTCATTCGGCTTGGTGTTTTCCGGATCAAGGAAACTGTTCGAGGACATCGATGGGCGCGCAGACAGCGCCGATTGGAGAGGGCGTCCGCCCATGTGCATGAGGCGACACAGCGGGACCTCTCCCGCGCCCTGATCGCAGGCTGCGCCGTGGTGTCCACCCGAGCGGTACTTCGCGCCCGCTCCCGTATCGTTCAGCGTCGCGACACATCGACGCGAGTCCATGACCGTCAAGGACACGGCGCATCATCGGTCCGATCACCAGCCATGCGCGCAGGCGCTGACGGAGCAGTCCCGCCCACAGCGTCCGCCAAGCCCGGTTTCGAAGCGCCACGGGATGGGAAGGGCTCGATGGGTGGCGTAGCGGCTTCCTCTTCGGAGACCGCACGTCGCAACGCTGACTCAGCCGGCCGCAGCAGCATCGAAAAGCAGGTTCCAATTCCGGGCGTACTGGACACGCCGACATGACCGCCGGCCTGATGCACCAAGCTGTGGACCATCGCCAAGCCCAGGCCGGTGCCCTTCCCCACTTCCTTGGTGGTGAAGAACGGATCGAAGACGCGTGCCATCAACGCCGGAGGAATACCGGCACCGTTGTCGCGTACCCGCAGCGCCACATGTGGGCCGTGCACACGCTGACCACAGCTTGTGCACTCGAAGTCCGCCAGCGCAACTCGAGCGAGCTCGATGTCGATTTCGCCGACGCCGCCCACGGCGTCGCGCGCATTGATGACCAGATTCGTCAGCGCCTGATGCAGGTCAACCTCGGTGAAGTACGCGTCAGGCAGCGTCGGTTCAACGTGCAACGAAATCTTCGCCGTCGGCGGCAGGGTCGACGCGAGCATGCGAAGCACCTCCTCGACCACCGGGCGCAGGGTTCGCGACTGCGGCGCTTGGGCCGGCGCGGGCCGCGAGAACCGCATCAGACGCTCGATCAGGTCGCGCCCTCGTTCGCTGACGCGGGCAATTTCACGCAGGTAGGTCATCACCTTGCCCGACGGATCATCGATACGGCGCTCCAGTGCCAGCGTCGACAGTCCAAGAATGCCGGCCAGCATGTTGTTGAAATCGTGGGCGATGCCACCTGTCAGCTGGCCAAGGGCCTCCATCTTCTGAGCCTGCATCAGTTGGCGCTGGAGCCGCGCCTGCTCATGCTCGGCATTGCGCCGGTCGGTCAGGTCCTCGACGATCGACCAGATGCAGGGCTGGCCGTTGAATTCGATGCGAACGCCGTTGAGACGTACCGGCCGCAGTCCACCATCGCGGCACTTGTACTCTTTCTCGTAGGGCCCGTAGCGGCCGACAGACTGCAGGAGCTCGAGATTTCTCCGCTCGTCGCTCTCATGTTCGGATGGCGTCAGGTCCCA
This sequence comes from Ideonella azotifigens, assembly GCF_021043325.1. NCBI lineage: Bacteria > Pseudomonadati > Pseudomonadota > Betaproteobacteria > Burkholderiales > Sphaerotilaceae > Ideonella > Ideonella azotifigens. Next base: position 85,824 of record NZ_JAJNKD010000020.1, on the reverse strand, counting down.
GTAGCTGAGAGCGTGCAGCGATTGGGCGTCATAACCGGTAAGCTCCATGAAGGAGTTGTTGAAGTCCAGGAAGTTGCCGTTGATGTCGGTCAGGGCGATGCCCAGCGGGGACATGTCGTACAGCTTGCGCAGCTTCTCTTCGCCGTGACGCAACGCAGCCTCCGAGCGCTTGTGCTCGGTCATGTCGCGCAAGAAGCCGACGAAGCGGCGTCCTCCGAGATCCGGCATTTCACCGACGCGGACATGGACGGACACCAGGCTCCCGTCCTTGCGCAGCGCCTGGACCTCCCGACCGGCAGCGGTCATTCCCCGCCGTCCGTGTCCGTACCCCTGCATGTAGCCCCCGTGAAGGCTTGCCATGGCCGGCGGCATCAGTTGGCCGAGCGTCATGCCCTCTAGCTCGTCCGGCGAGTAACCCAGCAACTCGTTCACACGCGGGTTTGCGCGCAGGATGCGTCCGATCTCGTCCGTCACGATGATCGCGTCCGGTGCGCTGTCGACGAGTCGACGCAGAGACTCTTCGCTGTGACGCCCCCGCTCTTCCGCCCGAGCGCGCTCGGTCAGATCATCTCCCACCCAGACGTGTCCCTTCAGCGCCCCCTGATCGTCGTGCACCGGGGTCGACCTTCTGTCGTCGATGTAGCAACCGCCGTCGTTGCGTCGCACCGGCAACTGCCCGCGCCAGGGCTGCGCTGATTGCATCGCGCGGTCAAGTGCGTCGTAACTCGGCCTTGCGCCCACCGCCTCCAGGACGCGCGTCGGCTGGCCCAGAAGTTCCTCGGCAGGGTAACCGGTGACACGGCACATCGCTGCATTCACCCAGCGGATTCGGCCGTCCACACCTGACACCAAGATGGGGCTCGCGACGGCCTGCAGCGCGTTCGCGAGTTCGCCAAGCCTCAGCAGCGGCTGGCGAAGCGTCTGTTGCAGCACCAGTCGATAGAGCACGATGACCGCAGCGAATTCGTAGAGGCTTCCGCAGAGGGCGAGGACACCATCTCCTGTGGCCTGGACCGCCACGGCCAGCTGACCGACGAGCGCCAGCCCCGCGGCGGTGCGCAGATAGGCTCGCGTCATCGACGGCTGCCGACCCTCCCGGTGCCAAGCCAGCATCGTGGCGGCCGCGAGCGCTGAGAGCGCCAGCTCCGCTCCCGGCCACGCCCGCAACAAGGAGAGACCACCGCCGACGCAGAGGACCGTCAAAAATGTGAGCAGGCGCTGATAGCGAGCTGGATGTTTCGACGACGGCACCGTCAGCGCAGCGATGATGCCAAGAGCGACCAGCAGCGAAGCAGCCCCGCGCGATGCGTCGAGCAAACGCAGCAGTGCCGCCCCCAGCAGGAAGTCGGTCATCCAGAGCAAACCCGCGGGCCGTCGAGCCTTGTCCTGGCCCCACAGTATCGAAAACGCAAGAGCGGCTACGAGGGCAGTCGCCCCCGTCACATACGGCTGCAGCAATGCAGGAATGAGCCAGGAGGCGCGCGGGAGCGCGAGCACCCCGATCAGTGGCAGCACGGCCGCCGCGGTACCGAGGCCCGCCATCGCCAGCGGCGAGAGCGGTCGGCGCGTTCGGGGTAAAGCTGCCGTCACGGCGTCAATGCCCGTCGCAGCCGCGCACCGCGCGCAGCAGGGCCTGCGCATCGAAAGGTTTGCGAAAGAAGTGCTGCACGCCGATGGCGAGCGCACCCCGCTCGTCGATCACGTCGCAGTAACCCGTGCAAAGGATCACGCGCACCTGCGGCCTGAGCCTCAGCATCGCACTTGCCAGCACGTCACCGCTGAGCTTGGGCATGCGCTGGTCGGTAACGACGACATCGACGCGTCGGGGGTCGGCTTCATAGGCATGCAGCGCCGCCTGCGGATCGGCGAAAGTGGTGACCGCGAATCCATGTTCGTGCAGCAGTTCGCCAAGATACAAGGCGACGATCGGGTCGTCGTCCACGACCCACACACGGGTCGGCGGACCCGATTCAATTCGGATCGGCACGCCGACCCTCATCGGCGACGGCCCGAAAGCGCCATCCGCGATGCCGAACAGGACGCGCAAGCTGACGCTTCGCCGCGGCGCGGGGATCAGCCGATCAGCCGCGCGGCGCTGGGCGGAAGGGGGAAGTCGATTCATGCTCAATCTCCCTGGGATCGCTGCATCACGCGGTCTTCACGCCGGACAGCCCATCGACAACGCGTCGGAACAGGCTCTCTCCGAGGTCATCGTTCGCATCAGCATCGACGTTAAGCTGTTCCGGATGCCGTCGAACAAGCGCCACGAAGGCGGCCACGATGCGTGGATCGCGCCAACCGCGTGCCGCCTCGGACTCCAGGATCTCTAGCGCCCGCTCGGGAGGGAACGGCTCCTTGTACGGGCGCGCAAAGCGCAGCGCGTCATAGATGTCGACAACCTGGAAAACGCGCGCGAGCAGCGGGATCGCTTCACCTGCCAGGCCGTCCGGATAGCCGCTGCCATCCCATCGCTCGTGATGGTGACGCACGATCGGCACCGTCAGCCGCATGCTCTTGAGCCCGTCAACGAGGCTGGCACCGATGACCGTGTGCTGTCGCATCACCTTCCATTCGTCATCGTCCAATGCGCCCGCCTTCATGAGGATCGCGTCCGGGATGCCGAGCTTGCCGATGTCGTGCAATACGCCGCCACGCCGCAATGCCAGCAGCTCAGGCGCCGTCAGTCCCATCGCCTGGCCCAGCAACACGCTGTTACGCGACAGGCGAGAACAATGGTCGCCGGTGTTCTCGTCTTTGGCTTCGACCAACCGGGCGAGTGCGAACAGCAACGACTCGGCGCTGTCGAGCTGATCGGTTGCGCGCTTTCGTTGCGCCGCCGAGTCGACGCGTGCCTGGAGTTCGGCGGGCAGGTATGGCTTGCGAACGAAATCGTTGGCACCGGCCTGCAGGCTGGCCATCAGGTCATCCGATCCACCGCTGCCCGTGACGATCAGTACGGGCAGCAGCGTCAGTCCGAGGTCGCGGCGAATGCGGCGACAGACCTCATCGCCGCCAATGTCAGGCATGCTTTTGTCGAGCAGCACGATGTCGAAGTCTTGCTCGCGCAATCTTGCCAACGCAGCGGCGCCACTGCCAGCCACCGTGACGATATAACGTGGCGCTTCGAGGATCTCACCCACCATCAGGCATTGCAGGGGATCGTCGTCGACCGCGAGAACCCGGTACGGCAGCCGATCATGCGCACTCCAGGACACGTCCGTCACCGTCATCCGTCTGCTCCATTCGCGCCCGCACGATGGCGACGTCATGGCGACTCGGCCGGGCATGCGCCGATCATCACCCGCCGGTGATTTTTCGTCTGTCGGGACCTCGGCGAACCTCGTGTCGGCCGCCACGTCGCCCTGCTCGGGAAACGCTGTACGCAGTGTCAGCGAATCCTGAGTGTCACTCGCGTCAGTCGGTTGTCAGCCCGTGCCGAAGCGCGTACTTCAACAGCTCAGCGTTGTTGTTGAGATCCAGCTTCTGCATCAGACGCATCTTGTGCGTGCTGACGGTCTTCGGGCTCAGGTGCAGGCGGTCGGCGATCTCGCCCAGAGGAAGCCCACTGCTGATCATCTGGAGAATCTGAAGCTCACGTGGCGAGAGCTGCTGGCGGCGATCACTTTCGTCGACATTGGCGTTGAACACCACGGAATCGACGAGCGCCGGATCGATGAAACGCCCGCCCCCGAGCACTTTGCGCAGCGCGCAGAGGAGCGTGTCCGGATGGCAGTCTTTCGTGATGTAGCCCGCGGCGCCGGACTTCAGCGCACGCGCGACGATCTGACCCTCGTTGTGCATGGACAGCACCAGGATGGGCAAGTCGCTGCGCTGGACACGCAAGCGCTGAATCAGTTCGATGCCACTCAGACCCGGCATCGCCATGTCCATCAGGACCAGATCCGCGGGGACGCGGCGCAGCAGTGCCTGCAACTCCTCGCCCGTGGCCGCCTCACCGCTGACCCTCAGGGTGCTGACGCTCTCAATCAACTGGCGCAGGCCGCTGCGCACGAGGCCGTGGTCATCGGCGATGACGATGTTGTGCGGTTCCATCTAGGGCTCCTGCAGTTCACTCAAAGGCAATTCGACATCGATGGTGGTCCCGCTCCCAAGGCGACTTCGCAGACTCAGCCGAGCACCGATCTTCAGGGCCCGCTCGCGCATGCCGAGCAGACCGAAGCTGCCGCGTCTCTCCTGCGCCATGGCCGGATCGAAGCCCACGCCGTCATCGCGCACGGTCAGGTGCAGCGAGTCACCATCGGTGGCGATTCGGATGTCGACGCGTCGCGCGTGTGCATGCCGGGCCACGTTGGTGAGGGACTCCTGGACGACCCTGAAGAGCGCGGTCGAACGTGCATCGCTGATGACGACTTCCCGGCCGTCGAGCTGCACTTCGCAGGGCATCTCCCATCGCAGGCCGAAATCCTCGGCCAGCCACTCGATCGCGGCGACCAGCCCGAAGTCGAGGGCGGAAGGTCGCAGGTTGCTCGCGACGTGGCGCACCACGTCGAGCGTCCCGTCGACCATGACACTCATCCGTTCGGCCTGTGCGGCGAGCTCGAGATTGGCGGCGAAGCGTCGTCGGAGCAGCGACAATTCCATCTTCAACGCAGTCAGGGCCTGACCAAGCTCGTCGTGGACCTCCCGTGCGATATGGCGCCGCTCCTGTTCGATCAACTCCTCCTCGTTGGCGGACAGGGCCCGCAGACGCTGACGCGAGAGCACAAGTTCGTTCTCGACTCGCTTGCGCTCGGTAATGTCCTGAAGCACGCCCACCAAGCGGGGTGCCTCGCCGGCGCGGCGCTCGCCTTGCTGGTGCACGAAGCGCTCACCACCGTCGTCAAGCACCAGCCGGTAATCGATGGCCAGCGCGCCCCTCCCCAGCAGCGCCGTGCTCAGCGCCGAGTGAACCCTGTCGCGGTCCTCGGGATGCACGCGAGCCAACCAGTCGGCGCCGACGACGGGGCCCGAAGGACTCGCCGGCAGCCCCAGCATCTTCCGACCCTGCTCTGACAGAAGCACTTCATCATGCGCCGGGTCCCATTCCCAGTCAGCAAGCTGCGCAATGCGATGTGCATTCACCAGGCGCGCCTCGCTGGCTTGCAATGCCTGCTGGAAGCGGTGGCTGCGGTCGATGTCCAGCACCTGAACCACGAACTGGTGCTGTTCGTTCCCTGGAAAGCGCAACCGTGAAACGACCACCAGCACCCAGACCGAGCGGCCGTCACCGCGACGCCAGCGACGCTCGACATGGTGCTTGTCGATCTCGCCGGCACGCATGCGGCCGAGAGAAGCCAGATCTTCCGCCACCGGACCGGGCTCGCCGACGTCGACCAGCGTCATGCCCAGCAGCGCCGCTTCCTCACGACCAAGCAGCTCGCAGAGTGCCTGATTGACTCGCTCGAATCGGCCGGCTGCATCCCACACGGCCATGCCCAGTGCTGCGGAATCGAACAGGCTCTCGAAGAAGTTTTTCGCCGCAATGATCGCGGCCTCGGCGCGGAGCATCGTGGTGAGGTCTTCGTTGACCGCAATCGCGCCCTGGATAACGCCGTCGTCGTTCACCAGGGGCACCGCGGCGTTCATCAGCGTCCGCCGCGAACCGTCGGCTGTCTCGATCTCGATCAGTTCACCAATCGTGGCCTCGCCGGTGCGGATCGCCCGCATCATCGGATAGTCGTCCGGCGCAACCAGCTGGCCAGTCACGACGCGGCGCGCTCTGTGGCCGACCGGCCGGCCGTCGCACAGAGGGACGGGCCCGTGCCACAGCCGCTCGACGGCCGGGTTCATGGCAACCACTCGGCCGTCGGCATCAGCGATCCAGACCCCAACCGGCAAGGACTTCAGGACCAACTGCAGCAAGGCCTCATTGCGCTGCAATGCCTCACGTGCTCGCCGTTGCTCGCTCATGTCCTGCACGTTGACCACGTGAAAGCGCTGGCCATCAGCACTGCCAACGTCTGTGGCATCAATCAGGACGGGAAAGATGCTGCCGTCGCGCCGCATGTGCCACGACTCGAAACGGTGATGCCCTTGAGCGTGCGCTCGCTCGTCGTGTGCCGGCAGGTTTGCGCGCGACTGTGGGGCAACCACGTCGAGCACCGGCCGCTGCTTCAGCTCGTCGACGGTGTATCCATGCATGCTCGCGAACGCCGGGTTCATCAACTCCAGCCGCAGGCCGTCGTCGGAAACGGCCGCGACTCCCCAATTGGCATGGAAGAAGATGCGCTCCCAGCGAGCGAGCTCAGCACGCTGCGCCTGCTCACGCCGCAGGTCTCGGATGATGAGGACCGCGCACCGCACGCCCTCGAAATCGAAGCTTTCGACAAGTACTTCCACTGGAATGCCGTCGCCGGACGCGGTCAGCAAGATCGCCTCGCTCGTGCCGGGAAGGGCTTGCCACGGCACCTCACCGCGGGCGGCGGCAACCAGCCCGTTGACGGATTGCCCTTCCAGCTGCGCACCGCTGAAACCGGACAACACCTGAACTCCGGCATTGCTGGTGCGGATCCGGCCGTGCGCGTCGAGCGTGACAACACCACGAGGCAGATGTTCGAGCGTCGCCTGGATGTGTGCCTTCGCGTAGCGCAAGGACTGCAGTTGCGGAAACGCGCGCCGGTAGAGCAAACCCGCGCCGGTGGCGCCCAGCGCCAGCAACATCAGCAGCACCAAAGGCAAGCTGCCCATCAGGCGTCCGATCAGCGGAGCGAGCAGCATCTTCTGCGCCACACCGAGCCCGGTCACACCAACGGGTGCATAGCCGACCACGGCTGCGGCCAACGCCGGATCCCGCAGCAACAGCACCCCGTCCCCACCGTTCCAAGCACGCTGGATGGGCCAGGGTTGATCGTCGCTCCGCCGCGGAAGCGGCATCACGTGTCCCGACGGTCGCCCTCGCGACAGACACTGCGCACCGGCTGCGCCTGCGTCGGCGCACAACATCGCGTCGGCGCTCGTCCCGAAGAGTTCCTCTGACGGCATCTGCGCCTCGGCGTGAAAGGGCCGGATCTGGATCGCCAGCTTCTCATCCGCGCGTCCTGCGGTCGAGCGCTCGATCTGCAGAACGAGACCATTGGGGTCGAGGATGGACATGCCGGGTTGTCCGACAAGGTGCAGCTGCGGCCCGGCCACATCATGAAATGTCCCCTCGGTCAACGCCGGGGACCCCGGCACCACCAGCCGGATGCCCACCTGGCCCAGTGGGTCCAGCTGTTGGCGCAGTTCGCGCAGCCACTCCAGCCGCGCCGCCGCGTCTGCGCCGGCGCCCTCGGAGAACGGGAAGGCTGCCGCGCCACGGTCAGCCGCGGCGCTGACTCGCATGATCAGTTCGTTGAGGGCGAGTGCCTGACCCAGAGCGCTGCGATGCAGCATTGGCTTGGCAGATTCGACCGCGCTTGCCGTCACCAACCCCGCGATGAGCATCGCTGCCAAGCCGATGCCACCGAACAGCATCGCCAGATACGACGCGAAGATTTGGCGATCCTCACGGGCGTCATAGAAGGCACGGATGGCCGGCTGCCGGTAGACGCGCAACGTGGCCGCTAGCGCGAGCAAGGACATCACCAGCGTGGTCGGCCACGACAGCCCTGGATCGAGAGGCAACCAGTCGAGAAGCAGACGAGCCGGCAGGAGCGCACACAACGCGGCGCCGGAAATGATCCACAGTGGTGCCAACGTGCACTGCATCGCGACGGCTTCAATACCGCGCAGAGGCATGTGCAGGGGCAAGAGGGTTAGCGCGAGGCAGACAAGCCCGACTGCCAGCCCGATTCCGGTCAACGGCCCGAAGCGCCCACTGGCGGCCGCAGACGTGCCGCTCATGACATCTCTGAGGATGAGCCCAGAGACGAACACCAGTGCCAGGATCGTGGCTGCGCGAGCGATGGCCGCCATCCAGTTTGAGCGCCAGGCAAGCCCGGAGATGGCCGTGAGCACAAGGGCGAAAGCCAGCGCGCCGCGCAGTTCAGGTGCGGGCACAGTGGGCGCCCAGCGGGCGCCGAGCAGTGGCGCCCCGAGGCCATAAGTCGCCGCCAACAACGCGGCGGCCACGGCGGCAACCAGTTCCCAGCGCTCGGCAACACCGGTCACGTGCGGCGCGCCGCGCGCTCGGGCGAGTTGTTCGGGGGGCATGGATCCTGGCGCGCAGCGCATCGAGGGTTGATCGAGGGTTGCCGCGGCTCTGGCATCCATTCGCAAGCTCGGATGCCGGCTTAGCGGAGCAGCAGACATGACACGCCACACCAACAGTGGGCCACGAACTGCTCGCAACGCCCATCAGGGCATGCTGGTTCGGCGTGAGGAAATCCTGACGGACGGACTACTTTCCTAGTCTTTGAATCTAGGCCATGAGGAGATCAATGCCTTGATCGACAGCAAGAGAATATGGAGGTTCGCAGCCGCGGCTCTCGTCGGTTCGGCGTTGGCGACTTCCACTTGCCGGTGGAATAAGAAGCAATGTCGAGCAGGCCAGACCACCCAGACAGCCGGGCCCAGTCAGGGAGAAGGCAAGGCTTGCTCGGCGAGTAGCAGCCCGGCACTGGAAAACAGGCTGGTGCCGCGAGCGCCAAGGCTCCATGACAACCGGGGCCACGCGTGACGACTGCCCCTGCCGACACAAGCTACAGTGTTATGGCTGCATGCTCTGCCTACAAGAATGCTCAGCGAAACCCGGCTTGGTTTGCCTGCGGGGTTTCCTGTGGGGTTTTTGGAACGACGCAGACGAAATATGAAAGCACGACAGGCCCTTGGCTTCGCACTCGAAGTTCAGGTGCAGAAGGTTGACTGAGCGCCCGCGCAGGTAGGTGGCGGCGAATCAATCACTGTCGACACCGACTACTCACAGAAGGCTTGCGCCGTCCGCAACTCGGATGTCTGAACCAGCTTAAGGTGCTTATTTCCGAAGCGCCTTTTCCCCACTTTTTCCCCACCACCACGAAAAACGCCACCCGAAGGTGGCGTAAGTCGTTGATTTACCGGGTAAATCCTGGTGGGCGGTGCAGGGTTCGAACCTGCGACCCCTGCCGTGTGAAGGCAGTGCTCTACCGCTGAGCTAACCGCCCGAAAACTGAGGGCGCCTTGGTCAAAATCAGCAGCGATTTGCTTGATTTTTTGAAGGATCTTTTGTTCCCGGGAAGCCTTGCATTATGCCATGACTTTTCGCCAGATCGCAAGCCCTCCGGCGGATTTGTCGAGTTCCTTCAATACCGTCTCGTGGAGCAGCAGTTCGGCCTCGTCGGCCTCCAGCACCGGCAGCATGAAGCCTGAAAGGTCGATCTGCGCCACGGCCAAGCCGGGACCGCTGCCGCTGTCGGCGGAGTCGATCATCAGCGTGTTCTGGCCACGCGTGAGGCGGATGTAGACCTCGGCCAGCAGGCCCGCGTCCAGCAGCGCGCCGTGCAGCATGCGGTTGGAGTTGTCGACCTCCAGGCGTTTGCACAGGGCGTCCAGCGAGTTGCTCTTGCCGGGGAACATCTCGCGTGCCATGAACAGCGAGTCGGTGATGCGGCCGACATGCTCGGCAAAACGTGGGCGGCCGATGCGACGCAGTTCTTCGTCCAGGAAGCCGACGTCGAAGCTGGCGTTGTGGATGATGATTTCGGCGCCACCGACGAAGTCCATCAGGTCGTCGGCCACGGCGGCGAAGACCGGCTTGTCGGCCAGGAATTCGTCGGTCAGGCCGTGGATGCGGATCGCATCCTCGCTGCCCTTACGCTCAGGGTTCAGGTAGAAGTGCCGGTGCTCGCCGGTGAGGCGGCGGCCGACCATTTCGACACAGCCGACTTCGACGATGCGGTCACCGGTCTCGGGCGACAGGCCGGTGGTTTCTGTGTCCAGGAAGATCTGGCGCATGCGGGTTCTCTCGCTCTTTGGTTCGCGCAGCTCAGCCGAGTTCGGCCAGCCGCTTCTTGATGTCTTCGACGTTCTGCGGGTTCGGATTCACCGAGCCCAGGTAGCGCTTGTACGCTGCCCTGGCCTGCGTGGTGTCGCCCTTGCCCTGCAGTGCCACGCCAACGCGGTAGTCGATCGGGAAATTCTCATGGCCAGGCAGTGACTCGGCCAGCTTCAGCTCGGCCAGCGCCGCATCCCACTGCTGCAACTCGGACAGGGCCCGCGCCAGGCTGTAGTGCGGGCCAGGTTGCTCGGGCCGTTCGTGCACCATGCGCTCGAACAGCTCGCGCGCCTTGGCCGCCTGCCTGTCCTGCAGCAGGGCCAGCCCCAGCGCATTCCACTGCCCTCGCAGCTCGACTGCCAGCTCCAGGTCACCGCCCGGCTGCACCGAGGCGAGCAGGCGCTCGGCATCGGCCAGCTTCGTGCGGTACAGCTGCACCATGGCGGTCAACAGCTTGCCGTATTCGGCGGCCCGTGCGCTCTCGGCCTGTGCGATCTCGCTGGCCTTGGCGACGCTGCCGCCAACAATGCCGGGCACCATCAGGTAGTACTGAACCAGCCCGGCGCGGGCCGGCGCGAAGGCCGGGTCCAGTTCCAGCGCCTTGGCGAATTCGTCGCGCACCTTGCCGACGCCAAACGCGGCTTTCATGATGCCCTGGGCCAGGATGTTGATGGCCGTGACCGCGCCCACGCCGTAGTGGCATGCGGCCACCTGCGGCGTCTTCTGCACGCAGGCCTCGAACTTCGCCAGAGCGGCATCGCGGCGGGCGGCGGCGTCGGGCACATTGCGGCCGACCACGCTCTCCAGGTAGGCCAGCCAGGCCGGGCCGTCATCCGGGTGCGCCGCCAGGCGCGTTGTGGCGGCCTGCTCCAGCTCGACCAGCTTGTGCGCGTCGGCCAGGGCCTGGAGTTGCGGGTCGCGCAGGCCTTCAGCGCGCGCGCCCTGCGTGGCCAGCAGCGTGGCCAACGCCAGTGCGGCCGGCCAGCGCATCAGGCGTGCGCCGCTGCCGGCAGCGGCTGATTGCGGCTCCAGGCAAACAGCAGTGCGCCGCCAATGATCATCGGCAGGCACAGCCACTGGCCCATGCTCATGTTCAGCGCCAACAGGCCGAGGAAGCTGTCCGGCTCTCGGAAGTATTCGGCAATGAAGCGGAACAGGCCGTAGCCGACCAGGAAGGCGGCAGACACCTCGGCTCGGCGGCGCGGCTTGCTGCCGAACCACCACAGCAGCCCGAACAGCAACATGCCTTCCAGCAGGAACTGGTAGACCTGCGAAGGATGCCGGGGCGTGAGGCTGCCGGACTGTGGGAAGATCATCGCCCACGGCAGCGACGGATCGGCCTCGCGGCCCCAAAGCTCCCCGTTGATGAAGTTGCCGACGCGGCCGCTGGCAAGGCCGGTGGGCACGCAGGGCGCGATCAGGTCGGTCACGTCCCAGAACGAACGGCGGCGCAGCAAAGCGAAGACGAACATCGCGGCGATCACGCCCAGCAGCCCGCCATGGAAGGACATGCCGCCCTTCCAGACCGCGAACACCTCCAGCGGGTGCTGCAGGTAGTACATCGGCTTGTAGAACAGCGTGTAGCCAATGCGGCCGCCCAGCACCACGCCGACCACACCGAAGAACAGCAGGTCCTCCACGTCCCGCCGCGTCCAGCCGGCGTTGGCGAACCAGGGTTTTTTCACGCGCCGCGCGCCCAGGTACAGGAACAGCGCAAAGGCGACCAGGTAGGTGATGCCGTACCAGTGGATCTGGACGGGCACGCCGAATCGCGTGAGGTCCAGCGCGATGGGGTTGAACTGAGGGTGCATCAAAGGCATGGGGCGGGATGATAAGGCGGCCCGCCGTCACCCTGCCTTGCCAGGGCTACACTGAGGCTTCTGGACCAACGCCCTTCCGCCATGGCCTCCGACCTGAACCGCCGCTCCAAGCACATCACCGAGGGCGTGGCGCGGGCGCCCAACCGCTCCATGTACTACGGCATGGGCTATCAGGAGACCGACTTCGGCAAGCCGATGATCGGCGTGGCCAACGGGCACTCCACCATCACGCCCTGCAACTCGGGCCTGCAGAAGCTGGCGGACGCGGCCGTCATTGGCCTGAAGGAAGCCGGCGCCAACCCTCAGATCTTCGGCACGCCGACCATCTCCGACGGCATGGCCATGGGCACCGAAGGCATGAAATACAGCCTGGTCTCGCGCGAGGTGATTGCCGACTGCGTGGAGACCTGCGTCGGCGGCCAGTGGATGGACGGCTTGATCGTCATTGGCGGCTGCGACAAGAACATGCCGGGCGGCATGATGGGCATGCTGCGCGCCAACGTGCCGGCCATCTACGTCTACGGCGGCACCATCCTGCCGGGCCGCTACAAGGGCCAGGACCTGAACATCGTCTCGGTCTTCGAAGCGGTTGGCCAGTTCTCCGCCGGCAACATGAGCGAGGAGGACTTCTGCGAGATCGAGCGCCGCGCGATTCCCGGCACCGGCTCCTGCGGCGGCATGTACACCGCCAACACCATGAGCTCGTCCTTCGAAGCGCTGGGCATGAGCCTGCCGTATTCATCGACCATGGCCAACGTGGAAGAAGAGATCGTCGCCAGCGTGAAGCGCTGCGCGGCGGTGTTGGTGGCGGCGGTCAAGCAGGACCTGAAGCCGCGCGACATCGTCACGCGCAAATCCATCGAAAACGCCGTGGCCGTCATCATGGCCACCGGTGGCTCGACGAATGCGGTGCTGCACTTCCTGGCCATCGCCCACGCGGCCGAGGTCGAATGGACCATCGACGACTTCGAGCGCATGCGCCGCAAGGTGCCGGTGCTGTGCGACCTGAAGCCCAGCGGGCAGTTCCTGGCGATTGACCTGCACCGCGCCGGCGGCATACCGCAGGTCATGAAGACGCTGCTGGCCGCGGGCCTGCTGCACGGCGACTGCATGACCATCACCGGCAAGACCGTGGCCGAGAACCTGGCCGACCTGCCGGACCAGCCGCGCGCCGACCAGCAGGTGATCCGCCCCATCGCCAATCCGATGTACGAAGAAGGTCACCTGGCCATCCTGAAGGGCAACCTGAGCCCGGAAGGCTGCGTGGCCAAGATCACCGGGCTGAAGAACCCGGTCATTACCGGCCCGGCGCGGGTGTTCGACGACGAACAGTCCGCCCTGGCCGCCATCATGGCCAAGCAGATCCAGGCCGGCGACGTGATGGTGCTGCGCTACCTGGGCCCCAAGGGCGGCCCAGGCATGCCGGAGATGCTGGCGCCCACCGGCGCGCTGATCGGCCAGGGCCTGGGTGAAAGCGTGGGTCTAATCACCGACGGCCGCTTTTCCGGCGGCACCTGGGGCATGGTGGTGGGCCATGTGGCGCCGGAAGCCTTTGATGGCGGGACGATTGCGCTGGTGCAGGAAGGCGACTCGATCACGATAGACGCGCATCAGCTGAAGCTGCAGCTGAATGTGGCTGACAGTGAAATCGCCCGCCGCAAGGCCGCTTGGGTGAAGCCCAGGCCACGCTACACGCGCGGCGTGCTGGCCAAGTTCGCCTTCAACGCATCCAGTGCCAGCGCTGGCGCAGTGCTGGACCGCTTCGAGTAGGCAGGTGCCGGCCCATCCAGCGAAAAGCTGCCGCCCGGAGAGCCCGTGCGGCAGCTCGTTGTTTTGGGAAGACGGTTCAGCGCTTGCGGTTGCGATTGCCGCCGCGCAAATGGTCCAGACCCATGTTGGCAATGTTGCGCCGCCGCCGCTCGGCCTTGCGCTCCTCGTCTTTTTCCATTTCGCGCTTGCGCGTCAGGCCACTGGCATCGGCATAGGCCCACCAGGCCAGCGCCAGCACAAAAGGCAAGGCAATCCACCACCAGTCCAGGTGACCCACGAAGCCCCAATCCAGCAGCCAAAGTGCCAGCAGCACCACCCCGATGATGATGAACGCCATGTGCGATTTCCCGGTTGCCGCGCCGCTCGAACGCAAACCCTGCGTCGCAGCCGTCCCTACAATGTTCTGGGCACGAATGTAATTCACACAGCCCTCATTTCCTCACTCACGGAAAGATGCCGATGAAAGCGCTGATCACACTACTGGCCCTGGTGGCCGCCTCGCCAGCCTTTGCACAAGCCGAGTTGGCCGCCAAGAAGAACTGTCTGGCCTGCCATGCCGTCGATAAAAAGATCGTCGGCCCGGCCTACAAGGACGTGGCGGCCAAATATGCCGGCCAGAAGGACGCGGTGGCCAAGCTGGCCGACAAGATCCAGAAGGGTGGCTCCGGCGTGTGGGGCCCCGTGCCAATGCCAGCCAACGCCGTCACGCCGGACGAAGCTAAGCAGCTCGCGACCTGGGTGATGTCGCAGAAGTGACGCCGCGGCAGCCGCCGCACGCTCATCCGCCCAAGGCCGCACCCGCGGCCTTTTTGCTGCCCGCAACTTTCTCCAGGGCGGTTCACCCCGTTCCTCGCGCTGCGCCGTAGAAGCTGGTATCCAGACCTTAGGATGCCACCATGACCCGGCTCAACCAGTTTGCACTCGCCGCCATCAGCGCCATCGCCTTCGCTGCACAGGCTCAAGCCCCCGCTCCCGCCCTCGCCGGCATCGAACAACGCAGCACGCTGGCCGACCAGCAGGCGATTGCGCTGACCATCTACAACGACGACCTGGCGCTGGTGAAGGACCGCCGCCAGCTCGCGCTGCCGCGCGGCGTGAGCCGGCTGGCGCTGCGCGATGTCGGCGCCCGCATGCGGCCCGAGACGGCGCAGCTGCGCAGCCTGTCGCAGCCCGGTGCCTTGAGCGTGCTGGAGCAGAACTTCGACTTCGACCTGCTCACGCCGGCCAAGCTGCTGGAGAAGTCGGTTGGCAAGACGGTGCGGGTCATCAGGACGCATCCGCAGACCGGCGCCGAGACCGTGGAGACCGCCGAGGTGCTGAGCGCGAACCAGGGCGTGGTGCTGAAGATCGGCGACCGCATCGAGACCGGCATGCCGGGCCGGCTGGTGTTCGACGGTGTGCCGGCCACGCTGCGCGACCGGCCCACGCTGGTCACAGAACTGGACAACCAGCTGGCCGGCCCACAGGCCACCGAGCTGTCCTACCTGACCGGCGGGCTGTCCTGGCACGCCGACTACGTGGCCGAGCTGAGCGCCGATGACCGCACGCTGGACCTGAACGGCTGGATCACGCTGACCAACCAGAGCGGCACGGCTTACCCGAACGCACAGGTGCAACTGGTGGCCGGTGACGTGAACCGGGTGAAGGAGCAGATGGACATGCGCATGGCGCGCGGCCGGGTCATGATGGCCGAGGCTGCTGCCCCCGCCGCACCGAAGGTGGCCCAGGAGACCTTGTTCGAATACCACCTCTACACATTGGGCCGCGCCACCACGCTGGCAGAGAACCAGACCAAGCAGGTCGCGCTGATGAACGCCAGCGGCGTGCCGGCGACCAAGGAGCTGCTGTTCAGCGGCAGCGACCACTACTACCACGACAGCGTGGGTGAACTGGGCCGCAAGCTCAAGGCGCAGGTCTTCGTGGCCTTCACCAACCGTGAGGCCGACCACCTCGGCCAGCCGCTGCCCAAGGGCGTGGTGCGGGTCTACAAGCGCGACAGCGCCGGCCTTGCGCAATTCGTCGGCGAAGATCGCATTGACCACACGCCGAAAAACGAGACGCTGCGGCTGCACCTGGGCGAGGCCTTCGACGTGACGGCCGACAAGAAGCAGACCGACTTCAAGCGCCGCGAGCCGACCAACCAGGCCAGCTACGTGGCCGAAAGCGCCTACGAGATCGTGCTGAAGAACGCCAAGCCCGAACCGGTGACGGTCACGGTGCGCGAGCCGGTGCCAGGCGACTGGAAGATGCTGGAGAGCTCCCAGCCATACGAGAAGGTGGCGGCCGGCACGGCGCAGTGGCGCATCAAGCTGCCGGCCGAGGGCTCTGTGACGCTGAAATACCGGGTGCTGACGCGGTTCTGAAAGGGGGCGCCAGGCGGCACGCCGCGTGCCCCTGTGGCGGCATCGGCGTCGCCTTTCGCGCTTCGCCTGCTGCCACCTCAGGAGCCCGTTGCCGATGCGCCCGGTCCATGTTGCCGCTGTTCAAGCTCTCGCAGCGGGTTCTTCGTGACACGCCGCTGGGAAATCGACGCCTTGCGCGGGCTGATGCTGGTGCTGATGACGCTCACGCACCTGCCCACGCGCTTCTCGGACCCGACCGGCCAGCCGTTCGGCTTCGTGTCGGCGGCCGAAGGTTTCGTGATGCTGTCCGGCTACATGGCCGGCATGGTTTACACGCGCAAGGCGCGTCAGAAAGGCCACGCCGTGATTCCCGGCGCTTTCCTGCGGCGGGCGCTGAAGATCTACCTGTGCCAGGCCGGCCTGCTGCTGTTCCTGTTCACGCTGATCGCCATCGTGGGCCTGATGGCGCGGCAGGAAGCCGTGACCAACCTGCTGTCCTTCTACCTGGCGCACCCGCTGCAGGCCTTTATCAGCGGCATGCTGCTGGTCTACAACCCGCCGCTGCTGGACATCCTGCCCATGTACATCCTGCTGATGCTGGTCAGCCCTCTGGTGCTGCTGCACGGCTTGCACCGCGGCTGGGGCGGCGTGCTGGGTTTGAGCCTGCTGCTGTGGCTGGCGGCGCAGTTCGACCTGCCGCACCTGCTCTACGACCGCATGGCCGAGGCCAGCAGCCTGCAGTGGATGCCGTTTGCCGAGCTGGGCTCGTTCAAGCTCTTCGCCTGGCAGTTCCTGTGGTTGCTGGGCCTGTGGATGGGTGCCAGCGGCGCCGACGACGGCCCGACGCCGGGTTGGGACTTTCCGCGCTGGATGGTCAACACAGCACTCGCGGTTGCGACGGTGATGCTGATCTGGCGCCATGCGGTCGGCCAGGTGCCGTTCAGCGAACCCAGCGCCTTCAACCTGCTGTTCGACAAGTGGCAGCTGGGCCCCGTGCGCTTGATGAACTTCTGCGCGCTGCTGGTGCTGGTGATGCACTTCGGGCCCTGGCTGAAGACCCGGCTGCCGCGTGTGACAGCGCTTGAAACCCTGGGCAAGGCCTCGCTGCCGGTCTTCTGCATGCACCTGCTGCTGGCCCTGGTGGCGCTGACCATCTTCGGCTCGTCCACGCCGGAACGGCCGGTGTGGATCGACGTTGTGATCCTGGCCGCCACGCTGGGTGTGTTGTACGGCGTGGCCTGGGGCAGCCTGCGCATCGATGCCCGGGCGGCCGAAGCGCGCAAGAAGCTGGCGGCCCGGCGGCAGATGCGCCGCGGGCCGCACGCCCCGGCCGCGTGAAGCGGGCTCAGCGAGCGGCGGTCTGCACCGCTTGCGGCGCCTGGCGCGGCAGCAGGTGGGACGCGATCTCCTTGCGCCACAGCGCATAACCCTGCTCGTTCATGTGCAGCCGGTCTTCCAGGAACAGCTCCGGGCGCGGCTGGCCCTGGCTGTCCAGCATCTTCGAATAGATGTCGATGAAATCCAGGTTGGCGGTCTTGTCGGCGTAGGCTGCGATCAAGGCATTGGTGTCGTGGATGGACGGCATCAACGAGGCGCGCAAGGGGCTGGGCTTGATCGACAGGTAGGCGATGCGGGTGTCCGGCAACGCTGCCTTCACGCCTTCGACAAGCGTCTGGAAGCTTTTCAGCACGTCCTGCGGCGTCGCGCCTTCGGCCAGGTCGTTGTCGCCGGCATAGACCACCACCAGCCGCGGCTGGTAGGGCAGCACCAGCCGGTCCAGGTAGCGGGCCACGTCCGACAGGCGCGAGCCGCCGAAGCCGCGCTTGATGACGCTGGGCTGCTGGTCGAACTGGGTCTCGAGATTGCCCCACAGCCGGATCGACGAGCTGCCGACGAACAGCACGCCGCCAGGCTGGGGCGCCGCGGTGCGGTCCGCCGCAGCAAAGGCGTCCAGGCTTTCGCGCCAGCGGGCGTCGATTTCGGACCTGGCGGAGTTGGGCGACCGCAGCGGGGTTGTCAGCGACTGGGCACGGGCGGCGCCCAGCGCCACCATGCTGAGGCCGGCCACGGTCGCGGCCGTTCGCAAGGACTTTCTCATGTGATCACTCCTGCGTGACAAAGCAGTCAGGTGCAGGCGGCACGGCGAAGTTCCGGCCCCAAGGGATTTCAAGACGTAACAGGAACGCCCGGAAGGCAAAAAGGGCGGCACTGCGCCGCCCCTTGCATGGACCCTGAAGCCTCAGTTGACCTGGGACAACTGATCCAGGATGGCCGGATTCTCAAGCGTCGAGATGTCCTGCGTGATGGCCTCGCCCTTGGCCACCTGCCGCAGCAGCCGCCGCATGATCTTGCCCGAGCGGGTCTTGGGCAGGTTGTCGCCGAAGCGGATGTCCTTGGGCTTGGCGATGGGGCCGATTTCCTTGCCGACGTGGTCGCGCAGCTGCTTGGCAATCGCCTTGGCTTCCTCGCCGGTGGGGCGCGGGCGCTTGAGCACCACGAAGGCGCAGATGGCTTCCCCCGTCGTGTCGTCCGGCCGGCCCACCACAGCCGCTTCGGCCACCAGCTCGGTGCAGCTGACCAGCGCCGACTCGATCTCCATCGTGCCCATGCGGTGGCCGGAGACGTTCAGCACGTCGTCGATGCGGCCGGTGATGGTGAAGTAGCCGGTCTTGGCGTCGCGGATCGCGCCGTCGCCCGCCAGGTAGTACTTGCCCTGGAAATCGGCCGGGTAGTAGCTCTTCTTGTAGCGCTCCGGGTCGCCCCAGATGGTGCGGATCATGCTAGGCCAGGGCTTCTTGACGACCAGGATGCCACCCTGCCCGTTCGGCACGTCCTTGCCGGTTTCGTCGACGATGGCCGCGGCGATGCCGGGGAACGGCAGCGTGCAAGAGCCAGGCACCATCGGCGTGGCGCCCGGCAGCGGCGTGATCATGTGGCCACCGGTTTCGGTCTGCCAGAAGGTGTCGACGATGGGGCAGCGGCTGCCGCCCACGTGCTGGTAGTACCACTCCCAAGCCGCAGGGTTGATGGGCTCGCCAACCGAGCCGAGGATGCGCAGGCTGCTCAGATCGTAGCTCTTCGGGTGGACCTCGTCCTTGGCCTCTGCCGCCTTGATCAGCGAACGGATGGCCGTGGGCGCGGTGTAGAAGATCGTGACCTTGTGGTCCTGGATCATCTTCCAGAAGCGGCCGGCGTCCGGGTAAGTGGGCACGCCTTCGAAGACGATCTCGGTGCCGCCCAGCGCCAGCGGGCCATAGGTGATGTAGGTGTGGCCGGTGACCCAGCCGATGTCGGCGGTGCACCAGAAGATGTCATCGGCCTTCAGGTCGAAGGTCCACTTGGTGGTAAGTGCCGCGTGCAGCAGGTAGCCGCCGGTGCTGTGCTGCACACCCTTGGGCTTGCCGGTGGAGCCGGAGGTATAGAGCAGGAACAAGGGGTGCTCGGCCTCCACCCATTCCGGCTCGCAGGTCTCGGGCTGGTCCTTCATCAGTTCGGCCAGCCACAGGTCGCGGCCTTCGGTCATGCTGACCTTGGCGCCCGCGCGGTTGACCACCAGAACCTTGCTCACCGAGTCGCAGCCGCCCAGCGTCAGCGCTTCGTCGACGATGGCCTTCAGCGGCAGCTGCTTGCCGCCGCGGACCTGGCAGTCGGCCGTGATGACGGCCTTGGCGCCGGTGTCTTCGATGCGGTCGCGCAAGGAGTGGGCCGAGAAGCCGCCGAACACCACCGAGTGGGTCGCGCCAATGCGGGCGCAGGCCTGCATGGCCGCCACGCCTTCGACCGACATCGAGATGTAGATGATGACCCGGTCGCCCTTGCCGATGCCGATGGCCTTCAGCGCATTGGCCATCCGGCAGGTCTTGGCCAGCAGCTGCGCGTAGCTGGTGTGGGTGACCTCGCCGCCGTCGGCCTCGAAGATCAGCGCGGTCTTGTCGCCCAGGCCGCGCTCGATGTTGCGGTCCAGGCAGTTGTAGGAGGCGTTCAGCAGCCCGTCCTCGAACCACTTGAAGAACGGCGCGTCAGCCTCGTTCAGCACCTTGGTGAAGGGCTTCTTCCAGCTGAGCAGCTCGCGCGCCTGGCGGGCCCAGAAGGCTTCGTGGTCCGCTTCGGCTTCGGCGCACAAGGCGTCGTAGGCGGCCATGCCGGACACATGGGCCTGCGCCACCAGTTCGGCGGGCGGCGCGTAAATCTTGAGGTCTTCACTCATGTCGTCTGTCTCCTCGGTCTTGATTGCCTTCACGGGCCTGCCTGCCGATGGGCTTTGCCCGTTTGGCCTGCACTGTGGTCCGCTCGTCTGACGAAGGGCTTACTGGATCACACCCATAGAATTCCCGGCATCGGCCAGCCCTCCGGGCCTGCCCCCCCATCCCCGACGCCCTCGCACCTCATGACGCCAACACCCAATCCTCCGCCCCGCCCGCGCCTGGGCGTGCTGCCAGCCGTGATCTTTGCCAGCCGCTGGCTGCAACTGCCGCTGTACCTCGGGCTGATCCTGGCACAGGCGGTATACGTGTTCCATTTCTGGGTCGAGCTGGTGCACCTGATCCAGGCAGCGCTGGGGGACTCGCATGCGCTGGAGATCCTGGTCAAAAGTGTGGGCTACGGCCATGCAGACACGCCGCCCAGCGGGCTGAACGAGACCATCATCATGCTGGTGGTGCTGGGACTGATCGACGTGGTGATGATTTCGAACCTGCTGATCATGGTGATCGTCGGGGGCTACGAGACCTTTGTCTCACGCATGAACCTCGAAGGCCATCCAGACCAGCCCGAATGGTTAAGCCATGTCAATGCTTCCGTACTGAAAGTCAAGCTGGGCACCGCCATCATCGGCATTTCGTCCATCCACCTGCTGAAGACCTTCATCAGTGCCGAAAACTACAGCGAGAAGACCCTGATCGCGCAGACCGTGATCCACCTGGCCTTCCTGCTGTCGGCTATTGCCATAGCGGCGTCTGACCGCATCCTGTACGCCAGCAAGAACCCCGACCCGCACTGAGCCGCCCCCTTCAGCGTCGGGGCGTGCATGAAAACGCCGGGCCGCCCCAAGTTTTCATGACCCCCTCGGGGGGCGGGCCGGGCGCAGGCCGGTCCTGGGGGTACTCAGTACCCAAGCCCCGAGGGCCGCGGCAATGATGGAGCCGCCCAGCACGCCCAGCTTCAGCTCGGTTTCCAGCAGCGGGTTGCCCTCGAAGGCCAGCCCGCCGATGAACAGGCTCATCGTGAAGCCGATGCCGCACAGCAGCGACACGCCCAGCACCTGGCGCCAGACGGCCCCTGCCGGCAGAGCGGCCCAGCCCGCGCGCACCAGCAGCCACACGGTGCCGAACACACCCAGCGCCTTGCCCAGCACCAGCCCGGCGGCAATGCCCAGCGTGACCGGCGCGACCAGCACCTCGGCCGAAGCGTCCAGCAAGCTGACGCCGGCATTCGTGAACGCGAACACCGGCAGCACCAGGAAGGCGACCCATGGGTGCAGCGCATGTTCGGCGTCTTCCAGCGGCGAACCGCCGTCCGGCCGGCGCATGGGAACCGCCAGTGCGGTGGCCACGCCGGCCAGCGTGGCGTGCACGCCGGACTTCAGCACGAAGACCCACAGCACCAGTCCCAGCACGACATAGACGCCCACATTCGTCACCCTGGCCCGGTTCAGGCCCCACAGCCCGACCAGGCAGGCACCGGCGCCCAGCAGCATGCCCAGCGACAGCTGGCTGGTGTAGAAGACCGCGATCACCGCAATGGCGCCCAGGTCGTCGATGATGGCCACCGCCGTGAGGAAAACCTTCAGCGAGGCCGGCACCCGCGAGCCCAGCAGCGAGACGATGCCGATGGCAAAGGCGATGTCCGTCGCCGAAGGAATGGCCCAGCCGCGCAGCGCGACCGGGTCGGCATGGTTGATGGCCGAGTAGATGAGGGCCGGCACCGCCATGCCGCCCAGCGCCGCGGCCGCCGGCAGGATCGCCTGGCTGCGCGAGGCCAGTTCGCCTTCGACGAACTCGCGCTTGATCTCCAGCCCGACCAGGAAGAAGAACACCGCCATCCACAGGTCATTGACCCAGACCAACAGCGGCTTTGCCAGCACCAGCCAGTCGCCGGCAATGCGAACCTCGCCGGGCAAGGCCAGCAAACGCGCATAGGCCGCGCCCCAGGGCGAGTTGCTGACGATCAGCGCCAACGCCGCGGCAATGGCCAACACGATGCCGCCTGCGGATTCGTGGGCGAAGAAACGACGCAGTGCCGGGGTCATCGATGGGCTCCCTTCAGTAAAATCCCGGATGCATTCTGCCCGTCAGCCGGCAGACCTCCGCCCGCACAAAGCAAGCATGGAAAGCCAAGCATGACCACCATCCGCCAGGCCGATCTGATCGAGTCCGTCGCCAGCGCGCTGCAGTACATCAGCTACTACCACCCGGCCGACTACATCGCCCACCTCGCCCGCGCCTATGAGCGAGAGGAGAGCGCTGCCGCCAAGGACGCGATCGCCCAGATCCTGACCAACTCGCGCATGTGCGCCGAGGGCAAGCGCCCGATCTGCCAGGACACCGGCATCGTCAACGTGTTCCTGAAGATCGGCATGGACGTGAAGTGGGAAGGCTTTGGCAAGGGCTCGGTCACCGACGCGGTGAACCAGGGCGTGCGCCAGGGCTACCTGAACCCGGACAACGTGCTGCGCGCCTCGGTGCTGGCCGACCCGATCTTCGAGCGCAAGAACACCAGGGACAACACGCCTGCCGTGGTCCACATGGAGCTGGTGCCCGGTGACAAGGTCGACGTGATCGTCGCCGCCAAGGGCGGCGGCAGCGAGAACAAGTCCAAGATGTACATGCTCAATCCCAGCGACAGCATCGTCGACTGGGTGCTGAAGACCGTCCCGACCATGGGCGCCGGCTGGTGCCCGCCGGGCATGCTGGGCATTGGCGTGGGTGGCACGGCCGAGAAGGCGGTGATGCTGGCCAAGGAAGTGTTGATGGAAGACATCGACATGTACGAGCTGCTGGCGCGCGGCCCGCAGAACAAGCTCGAAGAGCTGCGCATCGAGCTTTACGAGAAGGTCAACGCGCTGGGCATTGGCGCGCAAGGCCTGGGCGGCCTGACGACAGTGCTGGACGTGAAGATCAAGACCTTCCCGACGCACGCCGCCAGCAAGCCGATCGCGATGATCCCGAACTGCGCTGCCACCCGCCACGCGCACTTTGTGCTGGATGGCTCCGGCGCCGTGCACCTGGACCCGCCCAGCCTGGACCTGTGGCCCGACGTGACCTGGGCGCCGGACTACAACAAGAGCAAGCGCGTGGACCTGAACACGCTGACGCCGGCAGAAGTCGCCAGCTGGAAGATCGGCCAGACGCTGCTGCTCAACGGCAAGATGCTGACCGGCCGCGACGCCGCGCACAAGCGCATCAAGGACATGCTGGCCAAGGGTGAAGCCCTGCCGGTGGACTTCGCCAACCGCGTCATCTACTACGTCGGCCCGGTGGACCCGGTGCGCGACGAAGTCGTCGGCCCGGCCGGCCCGACCACTGCGACCCGCATGGACTCGTTCACCGAGATGATGCTGGCCCAGACCGGCCTGATCTCGATGATCGGCAAGTCCGAGCGCGGCCCGGTCGCGATCGAATCCATCAAGAAGCACAAGAGCGCCTACCTGATGGCCGTGGGCGGCAGCGCCTACCTGGTTTCCAAGGCCATCAAGGCCGCCAAGGTCGTCGGTTTTGCCGACCTGGGCATGGAAGCCATCTACGAGTTCGACGTGGTGGACATGCCGGTGACCGTGGCCGTCGATTCGACGGGCACCAGCGCCCACATCGAGGGCCCGAAGACCTGGCAAGCCAAGATCGGCAAGATCCCCGTGGTGGAGGCTTGAAGTGGGGCACCCGGCCTCACGGGTACGTGAGACCACCCGCCGAGCGGGTTGGCGCAGCCGCCTTGGGGCGGCCCGGCGCCGGCTGCGTTCAACCATCTGGCAGCAATTCAGCCCGCCAGAACCGCAGCTGGCGGCGCTGGATTGCGTTTTGTCTCAAGGGGTGGCCGTGGGGGCCAGTGTTGGGATAGGCTAGGCGCCCTGTCATTCCCCAGGGAAAGAACGCCTTGAGCAACACCCCGAGTTCGCTGCCCACGACGCTGGCGACCACCTCGTTGTCACCGCTTTCGCCGCTGCCCGGCAGCAGCAACCTTGCGCTGGTCGGCATTCCGGCCGACTTCCCCGTTGCCTTGAGCGACGAGCAGCGCAACGCCATCGGCGCGCAGATCGCCAGCGTCAGCCTGGCGCAGACGCCGATGCTGGACATCGCCAAGCTGGGCGGCGAAGCGGAGCAGTCGCTGCACCGCACGCTGGGCCAGTTCCTGGACCGCATCGAGAAGGCCGAACAGCCGCGCATCTTCAAGCTGGTGGCAGGCCTGAGCGAAGCCGTCGAAAGCGAGAAGCTGGACGCGCTGGCCGACAAGATCCTGAACGCCCAGCCCAGCGCCATGGAGCGCTTCATGGGCATGTTCAACAAGAAGACGCTGAGCAAGGCCATGAGCCGTGCCTACGAAGAGGTGCGGCTGGCCGCTTCGGGCAAGAGCAAGAAGCTCTCGGACCTGATCAAGACCATGGAAGTGGAGCTGCAGCAGGAGCAGCAGCGGCTGGACGGCGAGGTGCGCAACCTCGAACAGCTGAAGAACGCCTACCGCGAGCGCTTTGTCGAGTTCGCCCAGGTGGCGGCCTTCCTGATGGGCTTTGTCAACAAGGCCCGCGCCGAGCTGGGCGAAGCCATCAGCAATGGCGCTGACAGCGGCACCGTGGCCACGCTGCAGGACAAGCTGCAGGCACTGGAAAGCCGCGCACTGGCCATCGAGAGCACGCTGTCGCGCCTGCCATCAGACCAGATGGTGATCCGCCAGCTGCAGAATGCCGGCATTTCCACGCTGCAGGAAACCACGACCACTGCGTCCTCGCGTTTTGCCAGCATCAAGATGACGCTGCTGACCATCCACGGCGCGCTGGTCACGCAGGGCGTGCAGCGCCTGGCGGAACAGGGCGCCGCGCTGGACGCCAACCTGCTGGCCGTGCGCTCCAAGCTGATGACCGAGGTCGTCGGCAAGGCCGCCACCGCGCCGGGCGACAACCGCCTGGCCCAGGCGCGCCAGCTGCAGGCCATCGTGGCCGACACGCGGCAGCTGGTGGGCATCGTCGAGCAGGCACGGGCCAAGAACACGCAGAGCTTCGAGCAGGCCCGCCAGATCTTCGCGCAGGCGCGCCAGGACATGGCGCAACTGGGCGCGGTAATCCGCCCTGACCTGCCTGCGCAACGCTGAGCGCGCTCGCCCCCTTTTCGTTTTTCGCTCCCTTCTGCAAGGACCCGCTACATGTCCAAACTCGTTCTGAACCTGGCCAAGCCCGGCGAGCAAGCGCCCAAGCTGCAGCTCAACCTCAGCAAGGGCGAAGCCTTCACCGCCAAGCTCTCGTGGGACGGCGAGACCGACCTCGACCTGCACGCCATCGTCTGCGTCAATGCCGGCGACGGCGCCAAGGCGCAAAGCCTGGAAGACATCCTGTCGACCTACAACGTGCGCCGCAAGATCGGCGGCCAGGAAGTGGGCGTGCTCGACAAGCAGGCCGACGGTTCGTTCCAGGTGCATGGCGGCGCACTGCGCCACAGCCCGGATGCACTGGACGGCGCACTGGACGGCGTGGACGAATGGATACGCGTGGACCCGTCCAAGCTGCCTTCGGTCAGCAGCGGCGTGCTGGAGATTCCGCTGGTCGCGATGATCCACACCCAGGCCGCGGCCAAGCGCTTCGGCCAAGTGCAGAACGCCGAGATCGCCATCGTCAACGCCAGCGGCGCAGAACTGATGCGCGCCAGCCTGTCCAACCAGTTCGGCGACTTCATCGGCGTGCAGATGGGCTCGATCATGATCGAGGCCGGCGGCAAGGCGAATTTCGTCGCAGTGGGCGTGGGCTTCAACGGCGACTTCAACAGCGTGCTGGGCCACTTCTCCTGAAGCACGGCCCGCTCCCCCAGGCCGCATGGCCACCCGCCCGACGGTGATCGGCGGCGCAGCGGCGCCGCCCGCCGACAGCAGTGCCCCGCTGGCGCCAACGCGCATCGGTTCGCCTGCGCCTGCCGCGCAGGCGAGCGCGTTGCCGGCCGCCCCTTCACCCGCCGCTGCAGCGCCTTTGCCCAGCGCCATGCCCACGCGCCTGCCGGCTGTGCCAGCGCCGCCAGTAGCGCCGTCCGCCAGCCCGCCGCTCAGCGTCGTCACCACCAAGGCCGATGCCACGCCCAGCCGCCTGCCCGGCGTGCCGCGCAAGCCGCTGGCGGTCGACGATGCCACGCTGTCCCAGCAGTTTCCGGACGCCCCACCCGCCCTGCTGGCACGTGCCCGGCAGTTGCTGGCTGGCGTCGTGCCAGCGGTGTTCGACCGGCCTGCTGTGGAGCGCTTCGGCCGCGAGACCCAGGCCCGCCATGCCGGCCTGGTGGACGAGCTTCTGCAGCTGATGGACCACGAGCTGCTTCGCGCGGCGCCCCGCCACATCGAACGCCTGCTGGCGCTGCTGGAAGACCTGGCCGAGACGCTCGCGCCCTCCACTTCCGCGCTGCCCTGGAGCCGGCGCAAGGCGCCACGCGCACGGCTCGCCGCGCTGCGGCCGGAGATCGACACGCTGCGCGCCGCGCTGGAAGCCGCGGACGGCCCACTGGCCAAGCTGCGTGCGCAGCTGGCCACGAACCAGCAGGCCGCCGCCGAGCTGCTCACCGAGCTGCAGGCGCTGGGCCTGGCCACCGAAGCTTTGCCTGGCCTGCTCCCCGCGGCACAGCGCGAAAACCTTGCGCTGTCACTGCAGGATCGGCTGGTCTCGCTGGCCCGCACCCAGGCCACGCTGCAACAACACCGCCTGCAGGCCGAGCAGGCCGATCAGCAGTTGGCGCAACTCGCCAGCCGGCTGCACGACACCGTGCGTGTCAGCCTGCCGGCATGGCTTGCCAGCATGGCCGCGCTGCCCGCCGAACCCGCGCACGACACCGAACGTTTCCTGCTGCAAGAGCGCCTGCAGGCCGTGATCCACGGCCTCAGAAGCTGAGCGCCACCCCCGCAGTGCCGATTGATCCTCCGAAAGAACCGAGCTCACCATGGCCCTGACCCTGAACCTGCAAAAGTCCCAGGCCTCGCTGCAGCTGTGCCTGCAAAAGGCCGGCGTCACCAAGCCGCCCGTCGTCGACATGGCCTTCCTGCTGGACGTCAGCGGCTCCTTCGAGGACGAGCACCGCGAAGGCATCACCAATGACTTGCTGACCCGGCTGGTCCCGTGGGGCCTGACCTTCGACCCGGACAAGAAGCTCGACGTCATCACCTTCAGCCACACTGCTGCCTCGGTGTTCGAGGTCGGTGCGGTAAAGGCCGACAACTACCAGGGCTACATCGGCCGCGAGATCGTCGCCAAGGTGCCTGGCTGGTGCGGCGGCACCGACTACAGCTACGCATTGGAGCAGGCGCTGCGCGGCTTCGGTTGGCTCAAAGGTGCCGAGCCCGGCCTGCTGGGCAAGCTGTTCGGCCGCAAGGCCGAGGTGAAAGAGAAGAAGCGCTCGCTGGTGGTGATGGTCACCGACGGCGAGAACAACGACCACGCGCGCACCCGCCAGGTGCTGCGCGACTCCCAGCAGCGCGGCGACGAGGTCTACTTCCTGTTCCTCGGCATCTCCAACCAACCCGGCCAGTTCGGCTTCCTCGAAGCCATCGGCGACGAGTTCGACAACACCGGCTTCCTCGCCGTCACCAACCTCCGCCGCTTCGTCGCCCAGTCGGACGACGAACTGAACCAGTCACTGCTGCTGCCGGAGTTGTTGACCTGGTTGAAGCGGTGAGGTGAACGCATGAGGAGACATTGAAGTGACGCAACCTCTGCGCCCGAAGCCCGCGGCAGCGCCAGAGCCGCTGCCCCAGCTGCGAAAGTTCTCAGTGAGCTTCGCCTCTGGATTGCACGGGCTCATCATTCCGACGATCTTCTACCTGCC
This sequence comes from Ideonella azotifigens, assembly GCF_021043325.1. NCBI lineage: Bacteria > Pseudomonadati > Pseudomonadota > Betaproteobacteria > Burkholderiales > Sphaerotilaceae > Ideonella > Ideonella azotifigens. The sequence goes on along the minus strand of NZ_JAJNKD010000020.1, from coordinate 58,007 downwards.
CATGCTGCTTCATCAGCTGGGCTGGGAGGACGCCGGACCGACTTCGTTTTCTGGCTCTGTCTCATGGACCTTCACCCTGGACCTCTATTGGCTGTGGCTGATATGGCCCTGCATCCAAATTTGGGGAGGGGCACCCGGGGAACGGCTTTTCTCGTTGGGATTCAGCCTGGGCTTGACAGGCTGGCTGCTGAGCTCACCGCCCATGCTGATGCTTACCGTGCTGATGACCGGTGGACATATCTAGAGTCACACGCCCAACAGCTGAACGAATTGCGGTTGCCGATTGATTGAAGCCTGGAAACACAGACCATGGTGACGCCCGTACACGTCGAAGCTTCGACCCAAGCGCGCTGGTCCAAACGCAGCAAGGCTTGTGCGATCCATGGTTGGGCTGTGCCCGCGATCTACCTTTTGCTCTTTCTGACGGCGATCATGGGCCTGGATCTAGGGCTGCTGCAGTTGAGGAACCTCACCATGCGCGTGACCGCAATCGTCTACTGGCTTTGGCTGGCCTGGCCCTGCACCTACCGCTGGCACTCAACGAATGACCCGACCAACTTCGTCACGGCCTTCTTTGTGGGGCTCATCGCTTGGATGGCTTGTCTTCCGATCATGGTGCCGGTCACGCTGATCGCCCTGGGCGACGGGCAAATCCACATGTGACCTACCCGCGAAATCGTCGCCGGGTTGCTCAGACTTGGTGCGGCAGTGAACCGACCGATGGTCCAGTCGCCCCCAAAGGCGCAGAGACCGCCGCCCGACGGTCCACCTGATGCACCACCCGCTGTGGATAGGGAATCTCCACGCCGAGCTTTTCCAGCGTGCGCCAGAGTTGCAGGTTGACGGCGGAGCGCACGCCGCCGGCGCCGTTTTCGGGGTCGGCGATCCAGAAGACGACCGTCAGCTCCAGGCCGTCGGCGGCGAAGTTGGAGAGTTGCACGGCGGGGCCGGGGTCTGACAGCACGCGGGGGACTTCTCGCGTCACGGCTTCGAGTTGCGGCATCAGCGTGTCCAAGTCAGTGCCATAGGCGACTTGAACCAGCGTGGACATGGCCACCCGCGAGTCGGCCAGCGAGGCGTTTTCGACGCGCTGGGTGATGAGCAACTCGTTGGGCACGATGGCTTCGCGGCCGTTCAGCGCGCGGATCACGGTGTAGCGCGTGGCGATGTCGGTGATGCGGCCTTCGAAGTTGTCGACCTTGACCATGTCGCCGATGCGCAGCGAACGCTCGGCGAGGATCACGAAGCCGGAGACATAGTTCGCCGCGAGCTTCTGCAGGCCGAAGCCCAGGCCCACGCCCAGGCCGCCGCCCAGCACCGACAAGGCGGTCAGGTCGATGCCCACGGCCGACAGCGCGACCAGCAGGCCGACGAAGATCAGCAGCGAACGCACGATGTTGGCCGCGGCCTTGCGCAGCGACAGCTGCTCGCCAATGGCGCCGGCCAAAAGCTTGGCCTCGATCGCGGCCGAAACCCACAGCGTGAGCACCAGCACGAAGCCACCGGACAGCAGCCCGTCCAGCAGGTTGCGCACCGAGACTTCGCTGCCACCAAGCTTCCAGCGGATCTGGTCCAGCTCTTCCAGCAGTTGCGGCAGCACGCCGGTGATCCAGCCGACCACGGCCAGCCAGGCAACCCAGGAAATCGTGCGTTCGGCCGCTCGCACCAGCCGTGAGGCGGGAAACGCGACGCTGAGCACGCGCACCGACAGGCGGATCAGCGCAAACGACATCAGCACCGGCACGACGATCTTGAACACCGCCAGGGGCAGGCCGAAGCCCAGCATGATGCGGCGCGCGGCAAAGGCCAGCGCCAGGGCCAGCGCCGGGAACAGCACGCCGTCCACGATGCGCCGGCCGAACCAGATGGAGGGCTGCGTCGCCGTGGCCACTGCGCCATCCGCTGCGGGCTTGCCGCGCAGCGCCCGCACCACCGCCCAGGCCAACAGCAGGCAACCCAGCGCAACCGCGATTTCGATCAGCGCGCTGGGATGGCGCAATGCGTTCAGGAATTCGGTGAGGGTCAGCGTGGTCAGGCCGGCAGTGTTCATCCCAACATTGTCGCGTGGCTGCGTGACGCGTCAGCGGTGGCCGGCGCGAGAGCAGCCAGCGCCGGGCCGCCCCCAAGCGGGCTGCGCGACCCGCCGGGCGGGTGGGCCCGGGTACACGCGGGACCGGGTGCCCCTTAAACCCCCGCGAGCGCGCGCAAGTGTGCGACCACGCTGCGGCCCAGCGCGCTCAAGGCATAGCCGCCTTCCAGGCAGGACACGATGCGCCCATGGCTGTGCTGCCTGGCCACGTCCACCATGCGCTGGGTGATCCATTCGTAGTCGGACTCCACCAGGCCCAGCTGGCCCAGCTCGTCTTCCCTGTGGGCGTCGAAGCCGGCCGAGATGAAGATCATCTGCGGCTTGAAAGCTTCGAGCCGTGGCATCCAGTTGGCCTCGATCAGCTCGCGCACTTCCATGCCGCGGGTGTAGGCCGGCACCGGCAGGTTGACCATGTTGGTGCCCAGCGGCACGCCGCCGGAAAACGGGTAGAGCTGGTCCTGGAAGATGCTGACCATCAGGATGCGCTCATCGCCGGCAACGATGTCCTCGGTGCCGTTGCCGTGGTGCACGTCGAAGTCGACGATGGCCACGCGCTTCAGGCCACGCACGTCCAGCGCGTGGCGGGCGGCGATGGCCACATTGTTGTAGAAGCAGAAGCCCATGGCCTGGTCGCGCGTGGCGTGGTGGCCGGGCGGGCGCACCGCGCAGAACGCGGTTTCGGCACGGCCGTCGATCACGGCGTCCGTCGCGGCCACTGCGGCACCGGCGGCGCGCAAGGCCGCCTGCCCGGTGCGCGTGCCGATCACCGTGTCGGGATCCACCGCACAGGGCTGGCCGCTCTCTGCCACCTGCTGCATGCGCTCGCCCAGCTCGCAGAGGTAGGCCTCGGCATGGGCGTGCTGCAGGTCCGCGCGGTCGGCCAGCGGCACGTCGAAGCGGGTCAGCGCCACGTCCAGCCCGGAGGCCAGCAACTGGTCCTCGATCGCGTCCAGCCGCTGCGGGCACTCGGGATGGCCACGGCCCATGTCATGGGCGCGGCAGTCAGGATGGGTGAAGTAGCCGGTGGTCATGAAGGTCCGGCGAGCCGGTGCGTTGTCTCTTGGAAACGGGTTCGGCGAGCCCGTTGCGGCTGCAGAATCTGCGTTATCGTGAGCCGATGAACAGCGTTGAACTGCAGTCCCGGTTGTCTCGTCTCAAGAGCCAGATTAGCACGATCATCGTCGGCAAGCCGATCCAGATCGACGACAGCCTGGCCTGCCTGCTGGCAGGTGGCCACCTGCTGATCGAAGACCTGCCAGGCGTTGGCAAGACCACGCTGGCGCACACGCTGGCGGTCACGCTGGGCCTGCAGTTCTCGCGGGTGCAGTTCACGGCCGACCTGATGCCCAGCGACCTGATCGGCGTGTCCATCTTCGAGCGCCAGAAGGAAGGCTTTGTCTTCCACCCCGGTCCGGTCTTCACGCAGGTGCTGCTGGCTGACGAGATCAACCGCGCCGGCCCGAAGACCCAGAGCGCGCTGCTCGAAGCGATGGAAGAGCACCAGGTCTCGGTCGAAGGCGAGACCCGGCCGCTGCCCAAGCCGTTTTTTGTCATTGCGACGCAAAACCCCAGCGAGCAGCTGGGCACCTACCCTCTGCCCGAGAGCCAGCTGGACCGCTTCCTGATGTGCATCACGCTGGGTTACCCGGACCGCCAGGCCGAGCGCGCGCTGCTGTCGGGCAGCGACCGGCGCGAGGCGGTCGCGCAACTGCAGCCGGTGATGACCTCCAATGAGTTGATCGAGGCGATGAATGCGGTCAAGCAGATCTTCGTCTCGGAATCGCTGCTGGACTACCTGCAGGCGCTGATCGCCGCGACCCGCTCGGGCCAGTGGTTCGTCGCCGGGCTGTCGCCGCGTGCCGGCATTGCGGTGTTGCGATTGGCGCGCGCTCGCGCGCTGCTCGCGGGGCGCGACCATGTCGTGCCGGATGACCTGCAGGCCTTGCTGCCGCAGGCCATCGCGCACCGCCTGCAACCTGTGGCGGGCGCCGGCCGCGGCCGGCGCGAGCAGGTGCGCGCGATGATCGAAGCCGTGCCGCTGCCCTGAGAAACTGAGCCAGGCGTGAGCACCGCTTCCACCCTGCCGGCGATCGAATCCGCGCGTGGGGGGCCGCGCGCCCGGCTGCGCCACTGGTGGCTGAGTCGCCTGCCGGCAACCGACCAGTGGACGCTGGGCCAGCGCAACATCTACATCGTGCCCACCCGCGCCGGCCTGGCCTTCTGCGCGACCTTGGTCGTGCTGCTGGTCGCCACCATCAACTACCAGCTGAACCTGGGCTACGCGCTGACCTTCCTGCTGGCCGGCAGCGCGCTGGCGTCCATGCACATGACCCACGGCACGCTGCGCGGGCTGACGCTGCACATGCGCCCACCGGCCGCCACCTTCGCCGGCCAGCCGCTGGTGATGGAGATCGTGCTGACCAACCCCGGCCGCACCCGCCACGGGCTGGGCCTGGGCACCGAGGCCGATTGGGGCTCGCAGCCGCTGGCCTGGGCCGAAGCGCCGGCGCAGGGCCAGGGCAGCGTGACGGTGAGCTGCATCGCAGCCAAGCGCGGCCGCGTGACGGTGCCGCCGCTGCGCATCGAGAGCCGTTTTCCGTTCGGCCTGTTCCGCGCCTGGAGCATCTGGCGACCCAATGGGCAGGTGTGGGTCTACCCGGCGCCCGAAACGCCATCCGCCGAGCTGCCGCCGGTCGAACCGGTGCCGGCCGTGGGCCCACGGACCATGGCCACCAGCGGCGCCGAGTTCGAGGGTGTGCGGCCCTGGCAGCGCGGCGACAGCCTGCGCCAGGTGGTGTGGAAGAAGGTCGCGCGCAGCGGCGAGATGGTCAGCCGCGAATCGCGCCAGGGCGCGCGCCAGCAACTCTGGCTGGACTGGCGGCAAACCCCGCTGGGCGACCCGGAAACCCGGCTGTCGCGCCTGGCCGCCTGGGTGCTGGCAGCCGAGCAACGCGGGCTGGACTACGGGCTGCGCCTGCCCGGCCACGAGCTGCCCTGCGACCATGGGCCGACGCAGCGCGACGCAGCGCTGCGCATGCTCGCGGAGTGGTCGGCATGAACCTGAACATGAACATTCCGCTGCCCAGCCTGGCGGGCCGCGTGAGCCGTTTGCCGCGCGACACGCGGGACACGCTGTTCATGCTGGCGGTCATTGCCTGGACGGTCGCGCCGCATTTGCTGCGGCTGTCCATCGGCATTGACGTGTTGTGCATTGCGGTGCTGGCCTGGCGCGCCTGGCTGGCGGTGCGCGAGGCACCGCTGCCGGGCCGCTGGACCTTGCTGGGCGTGGTGTTTGTGGCGGCAGGGCTGACCTGGATCAACGAGCACACCCTCATCGGCAAGGATGCCGGCGTGACCCTGCTGGTCGTGCTGATGGCGCTGAAGACCATGGAACTGCGCGCCCGGCGCGACGCGCTGGTGGTCTTCTTCCTCGGCTTTTTCCTGGTGCTGACGCAGTTCCTGTATTCGCAGTCGCTGCTCACCTCGCTGGCGATGGGTGCGGCCGTGTGGGGCTGGCTCAGCGCGCTGACGCTGGCCCACATGCCCACCGGCAGGCCGCCGCTGCGCGAAGCCGGGCTGCTGGCGCTGCGCGCCGCGGCCTTCGGCACGCCGGTGATGATCGCGTTGTTCCTGGTCTTCCCGCGCCTGCCGCCGCTGTGGGCCATGCCGGGCCGCGGCGCGCACACCGGCCTGTCGGACCAGCTGAAGCTGGGCGACGTGGCCGAGCTGGCGCAGGACGAAAGCATTGCGATGCGGGTGCGCTTCACCGGCACCAAGCCACCGCCGCAGGCCATGTATTTCCGCGGCCCGGTGCTCAGCGACTACGACGGCCTGACATGGCGCGCCGAGCCGCCGCTGCGTGAATTCGACCGCCGACAGGCCGAGGCCAGGCCGGCGCCAAAGGGCACGCGCTTTGTCGACTACGAGCTGACCATCGAGCCGCTGCGCCTGATGTGGCTGCCGCTGCTGGACTACACCCAGGCCACACCCAGGACCTCGCCGCCGCTGGCCGACCTGCTGCCACCGGCCGGCGACAGCCTGCAGTGGCGGCTGCGCGCGCCCCTGGGCGAGCGGCTGCTGCTGCAGGCACGCGCCACGCTGCAGCTCGAGCGCAGCCCCGAGTTGACCGCCTACCAGCAGAGCGACCTCACTGCGCTGCCCGCCGGCCGCCACCCGCGCACCGTTGCCTGGGCCCAGTCCCTGCATGCCCAGCCCGAGCTGCAGAACGCCGACGCCACCGCGCTGGCCACCGCCGTGCTGCGCCACATCCGCTCGAGCCAGTACACCTACACGCTGGAGCCGGGCACCTACGACAAGGATCCGGTGGACGAGTTCTGGCTGGACCGCAAGCTGGGTTTTTGCGAGCACTACGCCAGCGCCTTCACGGTGATCATGCGGGCGATGGGCATCCCGGCCCGCATCGTCACCGGCTACCAGGGCACCGACGAAACCGAGGCGGACGGCTACTGGATCGTGCGCCAGAGCCATGCCCATGCCTGGGCCGAATACTGGCAGCAAGGCCGAGGCTGGCTGCGGGCCGACCCGACCTCCGCCGTCGCCCCCGACCGCATCCAGCGCAGCCGCGCGCTGGAAGTGCCGCAAGGCCTTGTCGCCGGCACGCTCGAAGCGGTCAGCCCCGACCTGCGACTGCAACTGCGCCAGTTCTTCGAGTCCATGGACAACCGCTGGAACCAGTGGGTGCTGGGCTACGGCAAGCAGCAGCAGTTCCAGCTGATGGACAAGCTGGGGCTGGACGCGCGCGACACCGGCCAGCTCGTCCGCGTGCTGGTGCTGGGCCTGGCAGGCCTGGGACTGGCCGGTGCCGCCTGGGCCTGGTGGGACGGCCGGCGGCGCACGCCGTGGCAGAAGCTGCAGGCGCGTGTGGCCAAGGCGCTGGCGCGGCTGGACGTGCCGGCGCCCGCGCATGCGTCGCCCGGCGCGCTGGCGCAGGCGCTGCTGGCGCGACATGGCGAGCCGGCGCGGTCGTTGGCCGCTTCACTGTCCGCACTGCAGGCGATGCGCTACGCGCCGGCTGCCAGTTCAACACCGCTCACGTTCGCCGCCTGGTGGCGCGACTTCCGCCGCACACTGGCGGCCAGCCCGATCAACGCGCGCAAGAAAGCGCGCTTGCCATGACCCATCTCCCTCTGCAGGACACCCGCCCCTTGATGCTGGATGCCAAGTGCCCCGTGACCGCGCTGGCCTTGTCCGCGCTGCTGCTTGCCACCGGTTCGGCCACGGCGCAAAACGCCCCCGCGCCGGCCGCCTCGTCGGCCAAACCGAAAACCGCCGCAAGCCACAAAGCCGCGCCGCACAAGAAGCCGACCAAGTCCGCGCCCGGCAAACGTGGCGCGGTGCAGAGCGACGACGCACCCGATGTCGTGACCTACGGCCAGCGCGAGGACGTGCTGCGCCTGGGCCGCAGTCTGGCGGAGCAGCAGGGGCTGGACGCGGACTGGGTGCTGGCGCAGCTGGCGCAGGCCCGCTACCAGCCCAGTGTGGCCAGGCTGGTGATGCCGCCGGCAGCAGGCGTGGCCAAGAACTGGCAGGCCTACCGGGCGCGTTTCGTCGAGCCGCAGCGCCTGCGTGAAGGCCAGCGCTGGTGGCAGGACCACGAGCGCTGGCTGGACCAGGCCGAAGCGCGCTGGGGCGTGCCGGCTTCAGTGATCGTCGCCATCGTCGGCATCGAGACCTTCTACGGCCGGCACACCGGCGGCTACAAGGTGATCGACGCGCTGGCGACGCTGTCTTTCGACTTCCCCAGCGGCCGCTCCGACCGCACGCCTTTCTACCGCGACGAACTGGCCGGCTTCCTGCGCTGGTGCAACCAGGAAAAGCGCGACCCGCAAAGTGTGCGCGGCTCGTACGCGGGTGCCATCGGCCTGCCGCAGTTCATGCCGAGCAGCATCCTGAAATACGCGGTGGACTTCGACGGCGATGGCCGCATCGACCTGGACACGCATGGCGCCGACGTGGTGGGCAGCGTGGCGCACTACCTGGCCGAATTCGGCTGGCAGCGCGGCCTGCCGACGCACTTCGGCGTGACCCCGCCAGCCGCGGTGAGCGACCGCGCTACCTTGCTGGCCCCCGACATCCTGCCCAGCTTCAGCGCCAAGCAGATGACCGAGCTCGGCGCGCAGCTGGACGCCGCGGGCCAGGCCTACGACGGCCCGCTCGCGCTGGTCGAACTGCAGAACGGCGACAGCGCGCCCAGCTACGTGGCCGGCACGCGCAACTTCTACGTCATCACGCGCTACAACTGGTCCAGCTATTACGCGCTGGCCGTCATCGAACTGGCGCGCACGCTGCGGCAGATGCGGCCACCCGCACCGGCGCCCGCAGCCACCCCGGCAGTCTCCAGCCCGGCCAGTCCCTGAAAACAGGCGCATGCAGGCGGTCCGCCACGGCGCGGCCTGCATACAATGAACTTCTCCCAGCTCAGCGCTAGCCGAGGCCCATGTCCCGTCTGCCGGAACTTGCCGAACGCATCGACCGCCTTGTGCTCCGCCACGAGGAACTTGCGCGCACCAATGCCTTGCTGACCCAGCAACTGCAGTCGGTGCTCGCCGAGCGGGACAACCTGCGCTCGCGCTTGGCTGCGGCACGCGCCCGGGTCGAGATCCTGCTGGACCGCCTGCCGGCGGACACGCCCAGCGCAGGCAAGGCGGGAGCCGCCGAATGAAGCAGATGGAAGTCACGATCCTGGGCCAGAGCTACCTGCTGGCCTGCCCCGAAGGCGGCGAGGCCTTGCTGCTGTCGGCGGTTCAGACGGTGGACCAGGAAATGAGCGCCATCCGCGACGCCGGCAAGGTCAAGGCACGCGAGCGCATGGCGGTGCTGGCGGCGCTGAATCTGGCCTACCGCCTGGCCGAGCGGCCTGCATCCGCGCCGGTTGCCGCACCTGCCATCTCGGCTGCCGCGAGCCCTGCACAAACCGCAGCCGAGCAGGAAGCCGAGTTGCTGGTGACGCAGCTGATCGACCGGCTTGACAGCACCTTGGGCCACGACGGTCAGTTGCTCTGAGCGCCGCCGCCGACGCAGCGGCGTAGCACGGCTGCCCCAGGCCCTGCGACAGCTTTACAAGACGGCCTTTTGTTGACCACGGTTTTGGCTTCTTTTCCTACGCTTCCCGGCGCCGCACGGCCTAGAATCAAACCGTCCGCTGCATCTGCGTGGGTTTTATATTTCCTTGAACCGATGCTCTCGCGAGCCTGGGCTTGGAACATTGCTCGACTGGTGTGATCGTCTCGCGTCAGATGAACCCGAAGTCTTGCTGACCTCGCCCACCTGAATCCCCTGGGTTCAGGAATGCGGCCCATGGTTTGCAGCGGACACCTTCTTCTTCAATGCCGGCCTGTTGCAGGGCCGGCATTTTTTCGTGCCTCGCTGCAGCAGACATGAACGCCGCCCCCCAATACTGGTTGATGAAGATCGAGCCCGACGAATGCTCGATCGACGACCTCGCCGCCCTGCCCGGCCAGACCGTGCCGTGGACCGGCGTGCGCAACTACCAGGCGCGCAACTTCATGCGCGATGGCATGCGCGTGGGTGACCAGGTGCTGTACTACCACTCTTCCTGCGCCGAGCCCGGCGTGGCTGGCATTGCCGAAGTCGCCAGCAGCGCCTACCCGGACGCGACCCAGTTCGACGCCAAGAGCCCGTACTTCGACCCCAAGTCCAAGCCCGAGGCACCGCGCTGGCTCAACGTGGACGTGAAGTTCCGCAAGAAGACCCGGCTGCTGCCGCTGAAGGACATGCGCGAGGTGCCGGCGCTGGCCACGATGCGCCTGTTGCAGCCCGGCAGCCGGCTGTCGATCACGCCGGTCTCGCCAGAGGAATGGCAGGCCGTGATGGCACTGCTGGACCGCTGATGGATTTCTCGCTGACGCTGGTGGCCGAACTGCTTCTGCTGGGCAGCTTCACCGGTTTCCTCGCCGGCCTGCTGGGCGTGGGCGGCGGCATGCTGCTGGTGCCCTTCCTGACGCTGATCATCAGCCACCGCGACGTGCCGGCGGACCTGGCGGTGAAGATGGCCATCGCCACCTCGATGGCCACCATCCTGTTCACCTCGCTGTCCAGCGTGCGCGCGCACCACCGGCACGGCGCCGTGCGCTGGCCCATCGTGCGGGCGATGGCGCCCGGCATCCTGGTTGGCGGGCTGCTGGCCGGCGCCGGCATGTTCGCCGTGGTCAAGGGCCAGTGGCTGGCGGTCATGTTCTGCCTGTTCGTCAGTTTCTCGGCCACGCAGATGCTGCGTGGCCGCAAGCCCAAGCCGCAGCGGCAGATGCCGGGCTGGCAAGGCCAGGCGGCGGCTGGCACCACGGTGGGCTTTGCCTCGGGCCTGGTCGGCGCAGGTGGCGCCTTCATCAGCGTGCCGTTCATGACCTGGTGCAACGTGCCGATCCACAACGCGGTGGCGACCAGCGCCGCTTTGGGTTTCCCGATCGCACTGGCCAACACGCTGGGCTATGTGGTCAGTGGCTGGTCGCTGCCTTCCGCGCTGCCGGGCAGCTTTGGCTACCTGTATGTGCCGGCACTGGCCGTCATCGCAGTCGTCAGCATGCTGATGGCGCCGCTGGGCGCGAAGGCCGCGCATGCGATGGACGTGGGGAAGCTCAAGCGCATCTTCGCGGTGCTGCTGTACGGCCTGGCCGCCTACATGTTGTGGAAGGCGCTGGCGCAATGAATCGTTTTGATGCCGTGGTGATCGGCGCTGGTGCGGCCGGGCTGTTCTGCGCCGCGCAGGCCAGCCAGCGCGGCCTGAAGGTGCTGCTGATCGACCATGCGGCCAAGCTGGCCGAGAAGATCCGCATCTCCGGTGGTGGCCGCTGCAACTTCACCAACCGCGATGCAGGCCCGGCCAACTTCCTGTCCGACAACCCGCACTTCGCGCGCTCGGCGCTGGCCCGCTACAGCTCGGCCGATTTCATTGCGCTGGTGCAGAAGCACCGCATCGCCTTCCACGAGAAGCACAAGGGCCAGCTGTTCTGCGACGACTCGGCCGACCAGATCATCCAGATGCTGCTGCGCGAATGCGAAGCCGGCGGGGTGACGCGCTGGCAGCCGTGCACGGTGAACGAAGTGGACCGCGCCGACGATGGCGGCTGGCAGTTGCAGACCGACCGCGGCCCGGTGCAGGCGCCGCAACTGGTGATCGCCACCGGCGGACTGCCTGTCCCCAAGATCGGCGCCAGCGACTTCGGCCTGCGCCTGGCCGAGCGCTTCGGCCACCGGCTGGTGGCGCCGCGCCACGCGCTGGTGCCGCTGACCTTCGCGGCGGCCGACTGGGCGCCGTTCGTGCCGCTGGCCGGCATTGCGCTGCCGGTGGAGATCCGCTGCGGGGCGCCGGCCGTGGGCAAGAAGACGCGCGGCAGCGGCGAGGTCAGCTTCCATGAAGACCTGCTGTTCACCCACCGCGGGCTCAGCGGCCCGGCGGTGCTGCAGATCTCCAGTTTCTGGCGCCCCGGCCAGCCGCTGCGGCTGAACCTGCTGCCCGGCGTGGACTTGCTGGCCCTGCTGCTCAAGGCCAAGCAGCAGTCCCGCCGCCAGCTGGGCAACGAACTGGGCAGCCTGTTGACCCAGCGCCTGGCCGACACCTGGCTGGCCATCCAGGGCCTGGATGGCAGCCAGGCCATGCCGCAAGTGCCGGACGCGCAGCTGCGCCAGCTCGCCACCAGCCTGCAGGACTGGCAGCTGATGCCGGCCGGCACCGAAGGCTGGCACAAGGCCGAGGTGATGGCCGGCGGCGTGGACACCAAGGACCTCAGTTCGCAGACGATGGCGAGCAAGCGCCAGCCCGGCCTTTATTTCATTGGCGAAGTGGTGGACGTGACCGGCTGGCTGGGCGGCTACAACTTCCAGTGGGCCTGGGCCAGTGCGTTTGCCTGTGCCGAGGCGCTGGCGGAGGCCGCGCAGGACAGAGCCGCGGCCTGAGGCTCAGGTCTACCGGTCTCGCGTGCGACTGCCAAAGAAGTTTGTCAAGCCCGATTTGGCAAGAGGCGGTTTTCGGGCTAGAATCGTCGTCTTTGCTAGCACTCAAGCGTGTCGATCTGGTGTGGATCTGCCTTTTTGGCATGTCACCTGCGACTTCCGGAAGCACTTCAGGTGCATGTCAGCACTGGACACCGAGCGCATTCATCCGAGGATATTTCGTTAAATGACCACCATCCGTGTCAAGGAAAACGAGCCGTTCGACGTGGCCCTTCGCCGCTTCAAGCGCACCATTGAAAAGCTGGGTCTGCTGACCGAACTGCGCGCTCGCGAGTTCTATGAAAAGCCGACGGCCGAGCGCAAGCGCAAGAAGGCAGCCGCCGTGAAGCGCCACTACAAGCGTGTTCGCAGCATGCAGCTGCCGAAGAAGCTGTACTGATTTCCGGCCACGGATCTCTCTGAAAAAAGCCCGCGCGGGACGCCGCAGCGGGCTTTTTTCATGGGCGTTTCATTTCGGGTCTGCCAGCCTTGCCTGCAGATCCTGCGCCGCGTCGCGCAGCGCGACCAGCAAGGCCGCACGCAGCGGATGCTCGGTGCGCCACTGCGGCAGCACCACCGCAACGTGGAACGGGATGGCCACCGAAAACGGCCGGATCACCAGCCCGGTGCCGGCCAGCGCCAGCGCCGTCAGCGGGTTGACGATACCCAGCCCCAGCCCCTCGCGCACCAGTGCGCAGACCGATACCGCGCTGGGTGAATCGAGCAGCAGCCTGCGCTGCACGCCGGCTGCGGCGAACACCGCGTCGGCCTGCTGCCGGTAGGGGTCGGCAGGCGCCAGGCTGACAAAGGGCTCGCCCGCGAAATCCGCCGGCGCCAGCACCGCCTTCTGCGCCAGCGCATGGCCCGGTGGCAGCACGCAGACCTCGTCGGCCACCAGCAGCGTTTCCAGCGTGCAGCCCATCGGCGCCTCACGGCGCTCGCTGAGTCCCAGGTCATGGCGCTGCTCGCTCAGGGCCGCCTCCAGCTGCGGCGACTCCTGCGTCTGGATGGACACGCTGGCCTGCGGCTGCAGCGCCGCAAAGCGCCGCAGCGCAGCGGGCAGCAGCGCATGCGCCAGCGCCGGCAGGCAGGCCAGTTGCAGCCGGCCGTGGGCAAAGTCGCGCAGCGCGACAGCCGTGGCCGCGATGCGCTCCAGCCCCACATAGGACTGCTCCACCTCTTCCAGCAGCGCCAGCGCCCGCACCGTGGGCCGCAGCCGCCCTTTCACGCGCTCGAACAGCGCCAGTCCCAGCACCTGCTCCAGCCGCGCCAGCTCGCGGCTGACCGTGGGCTGCGAGCTGTGCAGCAGTTCGGCCGCGCGCGTGACATGGCCGGTGGTCATCACCGCGCGGAACACCTCGACCTGGCGGTGCGTGAGTTTCATATCCAGAATGAATGAATGGCCGACATCTGAGCATTTTGCAATATGGATTGCCAACGGCATGATGCCGCGATGAACCCGTCCCGCTCACCCTTTTCCGCCGCCCAGCTGCGCGCGCTGGCCCGTGAACACGGCACGCCGCTGTGGGTCTATGACGCAGCCACCATCCGCGAGCGCATTGCCGACCTGCAGGCCTTCAACACCGTGCGCTTCGCGCAAAAGGCCAACTCCAACACCCATTTGCTGCGGCTGATGCGCGCACAAGGCGTGGTGGTGGACGCAGTCTCGCGTGGCGAGATCGAGCGCGCACTGGCCGCGGGCTACAGCGCCGAGCCGAATGCCCAAGGCGCGTCGGGCATCGTCTTCACCGCCGACTTGTTCGACGCGGCGACGCTGGACACCGTGATCCGCCACAAGATCCCCGTCAACGCCGGCTCGATCGACATGCTGGACCAGCTCGGCGCGCGCTCACCCGGCCACGCGGTCTGGCTGCGCATCAACCCCGGCTTCGGCCACGGCCACAGCAACAAGACCAACACCGGCGGCGAGCACAGCAAGCACGGCATCTGGCACAGCGACCTGCCCGCTGCGCTGGCCCGCATCGGCCTGCACAAGCTGCACCTGGTCGGCCTGCACATGCACATCGGCTCGGGCGTGGACTACTCCCACCTGCAGCAGGTTTGCGCGGCCATGGTTGCGCTGGTCAAGCAGACCGGCGTGAAGCTCGAAGCCATCTCGGCCGGCGGCGGGCTGTCCATTCCCTACCGGGATGGCGAGCCGCGCATCGACACCGCGCACTACTTCAGCCTCTGGGACGCCGCCCGCCGCGAGATCGCCAGCCACCTGGGCCAGCCGGTCAAGCTGGAGCTGGAACCGGGCCGCTACCTGGTGGCCGAATCCGGCGTGCTGCTGGCCGAGGTACGTGCCACCAAGCGCATGGGCGGCAACGATTTCGTGCTGGTGGACGCTGGCTTCTCCGACCTGATGCGCCCGGCCATGTACGGCAGCCACCATGAGATGAGCCTGATCCCGGCCGATGCGGCAGAAGACCTCTCTGCGCGGCCGCTGCAAGCCAGCGTGGTCGCAGGGCCGCTGTGCGAGTCAGGTGACGTGTTCACGCAGGGCGAAGGCGGCGTGGTGCTGCAGCGCGAGCTGCCGCAGGCGCGCGTGGGCGACCTGCTGGTGCTGCACGACACAGGCGCCTATGGCGCGTCGATGTCCTCCAACTACAACAGCCGGCCGCTGATCGCCGAAGTGCTGGTCGACGGCGGCGAGGCACGGCTGATCCGCCGCCGCCAGACGGTGGAAGAGCTCTTGGCGCTGGAATCGGTTTGAACCGGAGGACAATGTTGGGCTGCTTCGCATCACGAGGCACCCGACAAGAACGCCACAAGGACGAGCCATGAGCCTCAAGGACCAGATCACCGAAGACATGAAGACGGCGATGCGCGCCAAGGACAGCGAGCGCCTGGCCACCATCCGCCTGCTGCTGGCGGCCTGCAAGCAGAAGGAAGTCGACGAGCGCGTGACGCTGGACGACGCGATGGTGATCGGCCTGATCGACAAGATGATCAAGCAGCGCAAGGACTCCATCACCGCCTTCGAGCAAGGCGGCCGCCAGGACCTGGCCGACAAGGAAGCCGCGGAGCTGAAGGTGCTGTCGGCCTACCTGCCCGAGCGCCTGTCGGCCGAGCAGATTGACGCCGAAGTGGCCGCGCTGGTCGCCTCGCTGGGCGCCAAGGGCCCGGGCGACATGGGCAAGGTCATGGGCGCGGTGAAGACCCAGCTCGCAGGCAAGGCCGACATGGGCCTGGTCTCGGCCGCTGTCAAGAAAGCCCTGAATCCTTGAACATTCGGAGAACAACGACATGAACACCCAACTGCCGATCCGCGCGCTGACCGCCGACGTCTACGTCGCCCCGCAACTCGAACCCGCGGCGATGGCCGAACTGGCCCGGCTGGGCTTTCGCAGCGTCATCAACAACCGCCCCGACGGCGAAGGCGGCCCCGAGCAGCCGACCAGCGCGCAGGTCGAAGCGGCTGCGCAAGCCGCCGGCCTGAGCTATCGCCACCTGCCCGTCAGTGGCGTCTACCAGTCGCCCGAAGAAATCGCCGCATTTGGCGCGCTGATGGCCGAACTGCCGCGCCCGCTGCTGGCCTTCTGCCGCTCCGGCGCACGCTCGACCAAGCTGTTCCAATCCAGCGGCGCAGCCTGAGCATTCAGAGGCCGGCGCCACTGGTGACGGCCTCATAGTGGCTTTCCCTGAGCACGCCTGTGCCCAGGGCGGAAGGCCCGCATCAGCCGATACAGTGAAGCAGATGGCGCACGTTTTCCCGTGCGCCTTTCCATTTGCTCACCGAAAGCGGCCATGTCGTTTGCCTGCTCCGCCTTGCCTCCGCGCCGGAGGCCCGCATGAAAGCCCTGCTCGCCCTTGCCCACGGCATTGACTGGCTGAACACCCGCTTCGCCCGCCTCGCCGGCTGGGCCGTCATCCTGTCGTGCTTCATCAGCGCCGGCAACGCCGTCGTGCGCTATGCCTTCGGCTACAGCTCCAATGGCTGGCTGGAGATCCAGTGGTACCTGTTCGCCGCCTGCGTGATGCTGGGTGCGGCCAACGTGCTGCAGCACAACGAACATGTGCGGGTCGACATCTTCTACGCCCGGCTCAGCGGCCGCGGCAAGGTCTGGGTGGACCTGTTCGGGCTGGTCTTTTTCCTGGTGCCGGTGATGCTGGCGATGCTGTGGTTCGCCACGCCGCTGTTCTGGCGCTGGTTCCTCTCGGGCGAGGTCTCCAGCAATGCCGGCGGCCTGGTGCGCTGGCCGGCCATGCTGATGCTGCCACTGGGCTTTGGCCTGATGCTGCTGCAAGGCCTGGGTGAAATCATCAAGCGCGTGGGCTGGCTGATGAACATCTACCAGATGGACATCCACTACGACAGGCCACTGCAATGATCGCGATGGAGAACTTCGCGCCGGTGATGTTCGCCGGCCTGATCCTCGTGATGCTGCTGGGCTTCCCGGTCGCGTTTTCGCTGGCCGCGCTGGGCCTGGGCTGCGGCATCTTCGCAGTCTTCATGGGCTGGTTCCCGGCCGAGTTCATGGCCGCGCTGCCGCAGAACGTCTTCGGCATCCTGTCCAACGACCTGCTGCTGGCCATCCCGTTTTTCACGATGATGGGCACGCTGCTGGAGAAGTGCGGCCTGGCCGAGGACATGCTGGATTCGATGGGCCAGCTGTTCGGCCCGATCCGCGGCGGCCTGGGCTATTCGGTGATCATCGTCGGCTTCATCCTCGGCGCCATCACCGGCACCGTGGCCGGCCAGGTGATTGCGATGGCGATGATCTCGCTGCCGGTGATGATGCGCTACGGCTACAACATGCGCTACGCCACCGGCGTGCTGGCGGCCTCGGGCACCATCACGCAGATCGTGCCGCCGTCTCTCGTGCTGGTGGTGCTGGCCGACCAGCTCGGGCGCTCGGTGGGCGACATGTACAAGGGCGCCTGGGGCCCGTCCATCCTGCAGGTGCTGATCTTCGCGCTCTACACCTTCGTGCTGAGCCGCGTGAGGCCGGAACATGTGCCCGGAGTGCCCAAGGAAAGCCGCACGCTGCTGGGCTGGGCGCTGTGGGCCAAGTGCCTGCGCGGCATCATCCCGTCGGCCATCCTGATCTTCGCCGTGCTGGGCAGCATGGGCGGCCTGCCGGGGCTGGACACGGCCGTCGCCACACCCACCGAAGCCGGCGCGATGGGCGCGGTCGGCGCCTTCATCCTGGCCGGCATGTACGGGCGGCTGACCTGGCCGCTGGTGCGCGACGCGATGTACAGCACCGCACGCATCACCGCGATGGTGGTCTACATCCTGATCGGCTCGCGCGTCTTCTCGCTGGTCTTCCAGGGCGTGGACGGCGGGCGCTGGATCGAGCACATGCTGTCTGGCCTGCCGGGCGGCCAGATCGGCTTCCTGATCGTCGTCAACATCTTCATCTTCTTCCTGGCGTTTTTCCTCGACTTCTTCGAGATCGCCTTCATCATCCTGCCGCTGCTCGGGCCGGTGGCCGAGAAGATGGGCATCGACCTGGTCTGGTTCGGCGTGATGCTGTGCGTGAACATGCAGACCAGCTTCATGCACCCGCCGTTCGGCTTTGCGCTGTTCTACCTGCGTGGCATTGCCGACTCGCTGTTCAAGAACGGCGCCATTCCGCGCAAGGTCGAATCCAAGGACATCTACCTCGGCGCCGTGCCCTGGGTGCTGATGCAGCTGATCCTGGTGGCCATCGTGATCTTCGTGCCGCAGTCGGTCACGATCTTCCTGGACAAGCCGCAGGTGCTGGACCTGAACAAGGCGACCGAGACGCTGCAGAACATGGGCGCGGCGCCGTCCGATGAAGCGGCCTCCATGCCCGATTTCCCGGTGCCCGAAGGCGCGTCGGAAGCGGCGTCCGAACCCGACCCGATGGACGTTTTCAAGACGCCGGCAGCCAAGCCCTGAGCGGGGCAACACCGACGCAAAAAGGGCGGCCCGAAGGTCGCCCTTTGCTCATTGCCGAGACGCTGTTGCTCAGAGCTTCTGCGCCTGCATGAAGCTGTCGAAACGGGCTTCGGTGAAGCGGAACCACAGGTTCTGGTCGCGACGGAAGGCGTCGTAGTCGCTGTAGATCTTCTTCCAGGCCGGGTTGCTGCTGTTCAACTCGGCATAGACCTCCATTGAGGTCTTGAACGCAGCGTCCATGATGGCCTTGGGGAAGGCGATCAGCTTGGTGTTCGACGCCACCAGCTGCTTGAGTGCCGGCGGGTTGCGAGCGTCGTACTTGGCCTGCATGTCCACATGCGCGTAGGCGCTGGCCGCTTCGACGATGGCCTTGTACTCGGCCGACAGGCTCTCGTAGGCCTTCTTGTTGATGAACAGGTCGACCTGCGGGCCGCCCTCCCACCAGCCGGGGTAGAGGTAGTAAGGCGCAACCTTGTAGAAGCCCAGCTTCTGGTCGTCGTAGGGGCCGACCCATTCGGCCGCGTCGATCGTGCCTTTTTCCAGTGCCTGGTAGATCTCGCTGCCCGGCAGGTTCTGCGGCACCGCGCCCAGGCGTTCGACGATCTTGCCGGCGAAGCCGCCAATGCGGAACTTCAGGCCCTTCATGTCGTCCAGCGACTTGATCTCCTTGCGGAACCAGCCGCCCATCTGCGCACCGGTGTTGCCGCAGGGGAAGTTGACGATGTTGTAGCCGTCGTAGAACTCGCGCATCAGCTTCAGGCCGTTGCCCTCGAACATCCACGCGCTCATCTGCCGGCTGTTAAGGCCAAACGGAATGGCCGCGCCGATGGCAAAGGTCGGGTCCTTGCCGAAGAAGTAATAAGGCACCGTGTGGCAGGCCTCGACGGTGCCGTTCTGCACGCCGTCCACGACACCCAGCGGCGGCATCAGTTCACCCGCAGCGTGCACGGTGATCTGGAACTTGCCGCCAGTCATCTCGCCGACCTTCTTGGCGAAGACTTCGCCGGCGCCAAAAATCGTGTCCAGCGACTTCGGGAAGCTGGAAGCCACGCGCCAGCGCAGGGTGGCCTGCGCGTGCACGATGGCCGGCGCGCTGCCGGCCGCCAGCACGCCAGCCAGCCCCGCGCCACGCACAAACGAACGTCGTTCGATCATCGAGTTGTCTCCTGAGAATTGCTGCTTGAGTGCCAGGAATTCTAGGAGTCGTCCCCTGCAGGCTTCCCCGGTGGAAGCCCCTGTGTGACGGACGGCAACACCCCAGCTTTGCGCACTCGCGAAGCCGGGTGCACCATCTCTCAGCTGCCGGCGATCTTCATCTTGTCGAGCAGGACAGAACCTACCGTTTTCGCGCCGAGGTTGTAGGTGTCGGTGCCGACCGCGACGATGCTGCGCAGCATGTGCTGCAGCTGGCCGGCAATGGTGATCTCGTGCACCGGGAAGGCGATCTGGCCGTTCTCGACCCAATACCCGGCCGCGCCGCGCGAGTAGTCGCCGGTCACGTAGTTCACGCCCTGGCCCATCAGCTCTGTGACGAACAGGCCGCGGTGCAGCTTGCGCAGCATCTCTTCGAGGTGGTCGCCGGGCTGGGTCAGCCGGCTGGTGAGACGCAGGTTCTGCGAGCCACCGGCATGGCCGGTAGTCTTCATGTCCAGCTTGCGAGCCGAATAGCTGGACAGGAAATAGCCCTGCACCACGCCGCCCTGCACCACCTGGCGCGCCCTGGTGCGCACGCCCTCATCGTCAAACGGCGCACTGCCCTTGGCACCGCGCTCGAACGGGTCTTCCAGCACGTCGATGTGGTCGGCCCAGACGGCCTTGCCCAGGCTGTCCTGCAGGAAGCTGGCCTTGCGGTACAGCGCGCCGCCGCTGGTGCCCTGCACAAAAGCGCCCAGCAGCCCGGCGGCCACGGTGGACTCGAACAGCACCGGCACCTCGCAGGTGGCGATCTTGCGCGACTTCAGGCGCGACAGCGCACGCTCCGCGGCGTAGCGGCCCACCGCCTCCGGCGCGGCCAGGTCCAGCGCGTTGCGCATCGAGCTGTACCAGTAGTCGCGCTGCATGTGGGCGCCCTTGCCGGCAATCGGCGAGACCGACAGCGAATGCCGCGAGCTGGCATACCCACCACGGAAGCCGCGGCTGTTGCCGGCCCAGAAGTGCGACTGCTGGGCCGAGACCGCACCGCCTTCGGAGTTGGTGATGCGCTTGTCCAGCTTCAGGGCCGCGTCCTCCGTGCGGCGCGCCAGAGCGGCGGCAGTGTCAGCGTCCAGCGCCCAGGGGTGGAACAGGTCCAGTTCGCGGGCCACCTCTTCGGCCGTCGCCAGGTCTTCGGCATCCGGCAGGCCGGCCGCAGGATCTTCGGCGGTGAAGCGGGCAATGTCGTAGGCGGCCTGCACCGTCTGCTGCAGCGCGGTGTGCGAGAAGTCGGAGGTGCTGGCATTGCCGCGGCGCTGGCCCAGGTAGACCGACACGCCGACCGATTTGTCGCGGTTGCGCTCGACGTTCTCGACCTCGCCCATGCGCACCGAGACGCTCAGGCCGCTGCCTTCGGACACCTCGGCGCCTGCGTCGCTGGCGCCCAGCGCCTTGGCCATGCCCAGCACATCGTCGACGATCTGCTGGAACTGCTCGCGGGAATAGGCAAAGCCCTGGGACGTGGTGGGCGACGAAGAGGAGGTCATCGGAGGCGGCTCGTGCTTGTTATGAGGAAATGCCACGGCGCCCCTTGCAGTCGCGGCTGGCGGCAAGAGGGGCGCGTGGGCTGAATTGCGGGACAATCATAGCGATCTGCAGCCCCGAGGCGCCCCGCCTCGACAACGGCCTTTTCCCAGGCCCTCTCCTTCATGCGTCGCGCGCCTCCCTCGCCCCCTTCCCTGGCTCCGAACCCCGATCCCGACCTCGACTCCGAACTGCCGAACGAAGCGCAGGCCGAGGAGGAAGATGATCGGCCCAGCAAATCGGAGATGAAGCGGCAGAGCCATGTGCTGCAACAGCTGGGCCTGCAACTCAGCGAACTGTCGGGCGCACGCCTGGAGGCGCTGGAGTTGCCCGAGTCCCTGACTGACGCGCTGGACACCTACCGCAAGACGCGCTCGTTCGAAGGCCGCCGCCGCCAGCTGCAGTACGTCGGCAAGCTGATGCGCCAAGTCGACCCCGAGCCGATCCGCGAAGCGATCGCCGCCTCCAAGCTGGGCAGCGCCAAGGAGACGCTGGCGCTGCACCATGCCGAACGCTGGCGCGAGGAACTGCTGGCCGGCGACGACGCCGTGACCCGCTGGATGAACGCCCACCCGCAAACCGATGCCCAGCATCTGCGCAACCTGCTGCGCTCGGCCCGCAAGGACTTGCTGAACACCACGCCGGACCAGCGCCACGGCCGCCCCTACCGCGAGCTGTTCCAGCTGATCAAGAACGGCCTGGCCGCCGCCCAGGCGGCCGAGCTCGCGGACGACGAGGCCGCCGGCGATGACGAGTGAGGCCCAGTTCGAGCCGGTGCGCATCGGCCTGGTGTCGATCAGCGACCGCGCCTCGGCCGGCGTCTACGAGGACAAGGGCCTATCCGCGCTGCAGGACTGGCTCAGCCGCGCGCTGCGCAACCCCATCGCATGGGAAACCCGGCTGATTCCGGACGAGCAGGAAGGCATCAGCGCCTGCCTGCGCGAGCTAGTGGACCAGGCCCACTGCGACCTGGTGCTGACCACCGGCGGCACCGGCCCTGCGCCACGCGACGTGACACCCGAAGCCACGCTGGCCGTGGCTGACAAGGTCTTGCCGGGCTTTGGCGAGCAGATGCGGGCCATCAGCCTGCGCTTCGTGCCAACCGCCATCCTGTCGCGCCAGGTCGGCGTGATCCGCGGCAAGGCGCTGGTGTTCAACCTGCCCGGCCAGCCAAAGTCCATCGCCGAGACCTTGCAAGGCCTGCCCGATGCGCAGCCGCCGGTGCCTGGCATCTTTGCCGCGGTGCCGTATTGCATCGACCTCATCGGCGGGCCGTACCTCGCATGCGACCCGGCGCTGTGCAAGGCATTCCGGCCCAAGTCCGCCCAACGGCCACAGCCCGGCTCGGCACCTGCTACTTCCTGAACCACCACCTGCATGAAGCCACGTGCCCTGCTGCCCGCCGCGCCCCGAACCTGGTTGTTCGCCCTGATCGCAGCAGCAGGTGCAGCGCAGGCCGCCGACGAGCCCAGCACCGTCTACACCGTGGTGCCCAGCGACACCTTGATTGGCCTGACGCGCACCGTGCTGGTCTCGCGCGAGGCCTGGACCGAGGTTGCGAAGCTGAACCAGCTGCCGGACCCGAACCGCATCTACCCGAACCAGCGGCTGGCCGTGCCGCTGCGCCTGCTGCGCCGCACCGATCCGCCCGCCCGCATCGTGAGCGCGGACGGCGACGTGCGCGCGGCCGGTCAGCCGGTGAAGGCTGGTGACGCCCTGCCGGCAGGTGCCGTGCTCAGCACCGCCGAGGGCAGTTCGGCCGTGGTCCAGCTGGGCGACGGCTCGCGCATGAAGCTGGCGCCCGCCAGCCAGGCCCAGTTGGCCGAACACCGGCGCTACATGGTCAAGGCCGGCACCAAGGCCACGCCCGAGGGCGAAGGCCTGTTCGCCACCAGCATGCGGCTGGTGAAGGGCACGGTGGAAATGCTGGCCAGCAAGGTGCTGCGCGCCAAGCCGCTGGAAGTCGAGACGCCCACCGCCGTCATTGGCGTGCGCGGCACCGAATACCGGGTGCACTACGACCCGGTGCTCGCCGCCCGCACCGAGGTCCTGGAGGGCAAGGTGCAGGCCGACGCAGCCAATGAAGCCGGCCAGCGCGGTGAAGGCGCTGCGGTGGACAGCGGCTTCGGTGCCGCGCTGCGCCCGGCCAGGCCGCCAGCCGTGGTGCCGCTGCTGCCGGCACCGGATTTCACCGCGCTGCCCACCCGCGTGACCAAACCGCTGCTGGTGCTGCAGATGCCGGCCGGGACCCAGGCGCTGCGGGTGCAGCTGGCAGCCGATCCGGCCTACGACCACATCGTGCGCGACCTTTACCTCGCCCCGGGCAGCACGCTGCCGCTGGACGGGCTGGAGAGCGGCATCTGGCACTTGCGCGCCCGCCAAGTCGATTCGCTGGGCATTGAAGGCTTTGATGCCAAGCTGCGCTTCGAGCTGAAGGTGCTGACCACCGCGCCTGGCCTGGTGCCCTTCACCGTGCCGCAGCCGCCAGGCGTGGTCAAGCTGCGCTGGCAACCGGTGGCGGACGTCGACCACTACCGCGTGGAAGTGGCGCGCGATGCGGGCTTCACGCAGATGGAGCACCAGGGCGACGCCGACGCGACCAGCCTGCGCGTGATCGTGGCCCAGCCTGGCACGCATCACTGGCGCGTGGCGGCGCTGAAGGACGTGGCAGGCAAGCCCGAGCTTGGCAACTGGAGCGAGGCCGGCGAGATCGAGATCAGCGACCCGCGCGCCGAAGGCGCAGCGCGCTGATCAGGGCCGAAAGCTCGGCGCGCTGAACAGCGTCACTTCACCAGGCGGTTCAGCCGCTCGGCGTCAAAGCGCTCGGTGGTCTGCGCGTCCTGCGGCACGCAGTCGTCGCCAGGCAACTCGCGCGAACGCTGCGACAGCTTCTCGATCGCCTGCCACAGCAGCGCGATCTGGTGCTCCTGGGTCGAGGCGTTGTCGATCAGGCCCTTCATGGCCTGGGCCACCGGGTCATCGCCGTTCGTCACGCCATAGGCCGAGAAGCCCATGCGCGCCGCCGCCGTTTCGCGGGCCGCGTCCACCTCGCGCTGGATGATGCGGGCCGGGTTGCCGACCGCCGTGGCGCCTGCCGGTACCGGCTTGGTCAGCACCGCGCCGGAGCCGATGCGCGCACCAGCGCCCACCGTGAAGCCACCCAGCACCGAAGCATGGGCACCGACGATCACGCCGGCCTCCAGCGTCGGGTGGCGCTTCGCGCCCTTGACCAGCGAGGTGCCGCCCAGCGTCACGCCCTGGTAGATGGTGCAGTCGTCGCCGATCTCGGCCATCTCGCCGATCACCACGCCCATGCCGTGGTCGATGAAGACCCGCCGGCCAATGGTCGCGCCCGGATGGATCTCGATGCCGGTGGCCATGCGACCCAGCTGAGACAGGAAGCGGCCGGCCCACTTGAATCCTGCCCGCCAGCAGCCATGCGCTGCGCGGTGCCAGATCAGTGCGTGCAGGCCGGGGTAACAGGTGAGCACCTCCCAGGCGCTTCGCGCGGCGGGGTCGCGCTCAAGAATGCAGGCAATGTCTTCGCGGAGTCGGGCGAACATGGCGGCTCCAGGGGAATGCTGGGGAGGCGGGACACGCGGCGGGCAGGTGCCGCGGGCAAGAACAGAAAACGTGATTGCAAATTCAGTGTAGCCGGGGCGATTGAACCCGGCTGGACACGGGATTTTCGCCAGCCGCCCGTTCAGTCCTCGGCGACCCTCTTCGGGGCTGCCTTCACGGCCACCTTTTGCACCGCCCGCGCCACGCCGCGCAGGATGTGCACCTCCTCCTGGCTCAGCAAGGCACGGTTGGCCAGTTGGTTCAGCCGCGGCAGCAGCTTGCGCGGCACCTGCGGGTCCAGGAAACCGATCTGCACCAGCGCTTCCTGCCAGTGGGCCAGCAGGCCTTGCACCGCCACGCCATCGGCCCAGTCCACAGGCGCGGTTCGCGGTGCCACGCCAAAGCCACCCAGCGCCTGGCGCCAGTCGTAGGCCAGCACCTGCAGCGCCTGGGCCAGGTTCAGCGAGCCGTAGGCGGGGTCCGTGGGAATCGACAGGCAGGCATGGCAGCGGTACACATCCTCATTGGCCATGCCGAAGCGCTCGCCGCCAAACACAAAGGCCACGCGATGGCCTTCGCCGGCCAGCGAGGCGAAGCGCTCGCGCGGCGAGAAGGTCGGCGGGCCGAAGTCGCGGGGGGTCATGGCCGTGGCGCAGGCGTATGTCACGCCATCCAGCGCGGCGGCCAGGTCCGGCACGATGCGGGCGCCAGCCAGGATGTCGGTCGCGCCGCTCGCCATCGCAACGGTTTCCTCGCGCACCAGCACGTCGGCAAAGCGCGGCGCCACCAGCACCAGGTCGTGGAAACCCATCACCTTCATGGCCCGCGCGGCCGCGCCCACGTTGCCAGGATGGCTGGTGTGCATCAGGACAAAACGCGTCGGATCGCGACTTTCGCCCGCTTGGTCAACAGAGGGCTTCGAGGGGTCAGGCATTGCAGGCACGGCGCAGGGCGCTAGAATTCGCGGTTTCGCACCGGCCATTGTCGCGCGCCGCGCCGCTTTGCAAAAAGCAGCCGCCGCCCTCGCAACCGCGCCCAAGCGACGCTCTTTGTCCGCCGCCAGATCGCCCCGCTGCAGTTCTTCTGCGCCGGCACGCCCCCGTCCCACCTCCGCCGCTGCGGCAGGTGTGGCCACGGTCCGTGCCGCCTGTTCCAAGCCCTCTTCCAAGGTTGAACCATGTCCCAGTCCCTGCACCCCATGTTGAACATCGCCGTCAAGGCGGCCCGCACCGCGGGGGCGATCATCAACCGGGCGTCGCTGGACCTGGACATCCTCAAGGTCAACACCAAGAGCCCCAACGACTTCGTCACCGAGGTCGACCAGAACGCCGAAGCGGCGATCATCGAAACCCTGCTCACCGCCTATCCCGGCCACGGCATCCTGGCCGAAGAATCGGGCCGCGAGCACGGCTCCAAGCACAGCGATTTCGTCTGGATCATCGACCCGCTGGACGGCACCACCAACTTCATCCACGGCTTCCCGGTCTACTGCGTGTCCATCGCGCTGTCCTTCCGCGGCAAGGTCGAGCAGGCCGTCGTCTATGACCCGACGCGCAACGACCTCTTCATGGCCTCGCGTGGCCGAGGCGCTTACCTGAACGACAAGCGCCTGCGCGTCTCCAAGCGCACCCGCCTGTCGGACTCGCTGATCGGCACCGGTTTTCCCTTCCGCAAGGGCGACAACTTCCAGCGCTACATGAAAATGTTCGAGACGGTGATGCCCGAGTGCGCAGGCCTGCGCCGCCCGGGTGCCGCCGCGCTGGACCTCTGCTACGTGGCCGCCGGCTACCTGGACGGCTTCTTCGAAACCGGCCTGAGCCCCTGGGACATTGCCGCAGGCTCGCTGATCATCACCGAGGCCGGTGGCCTGGTGGGCAACTTCACCGGCGAGTCCGACTTCATGAACCAGCGCGAAATCGTCGCCGGCTCGCCGAAGATCTACGGCCAGCTGGTGCAGCTGCTGTCGCCGTTCACCCGCGTGATCAACGACGACGAACCCGCCGCCGCACCGACCCCCGCCCCCACCGCCGACGCAGCACCCGCCGCGCGCAAGCCGATCCGCCTGCGCAAGAAGCCGGTGGAAGAAGCGCCTGCAGCCCCGACCGGCGACGACGCCCCTTTCTGAGCGCCACTTCCCCTCCTGCGAAAGACGCCATGCAACGCCGCCTGTTCCTGCGTGACGCCGCCTGTGTCGCCGCCGCCCTGCCCGTGATAGCCAGCCCCGGCGCCTGGGCCCTGCCCGCCACCGCTGCGGCCGCGCCCAGCGTCGCCGATCTGCTGGCCCAGGGCTGGCAGGTGCACGACGTGACCACCACCATCGAGCTGACCGAGCGCACGGCCAACGGCCGCGTCTGGCTGCCGCTGGCCATGGACGAGCTGCCCGGCTACCAGCGCACGCTGGCCACCCGCTTCGAAGCCCCAGGCGCCAAGCTGGCCGAAGTCATGGCAACCAAGGGCCAGGACACCCGCCTGCTACGCGTGGCATTCACCGATCCGGCCGCGCCGCAGCGCGTGGTGCTGACCCAGCGCATCGCGACCCGCGACCGCGCCGTCAACCTGGGCGCCAGGCCCAACATGAAGCCGCTGAGCGCAGCCGAGCTGCACCCCTACCTGCAGCCCACCTCGCTCGCGCCGCTGGACGGCAAGGTCAAGCAGACCGCCGAGCAGATCCAGAAGGACGCCGGCAACCCGGCCGACACCATTGCCAAGGCCCAGGCCATCTACGACTGGGTCATCGAGCACACCCGGCGCGAAGGCAGCGTGCGCGGCTGCGGCACCGGCAACGTGGCCTTCATGCTGGAGTCCGGCAACCTCTCGGGCAAGTGTGCCGACCTGAACGGCCTGTGGGTCGCGCTGGCGCGGGCTACAGGCATTCCGGCGCGGGACGCCTACGGCGTGCGCGTGGACGACTCGGTGCACGGCTACAAGAGCCTGGGCAAGAGCGGCGACATCACCAAAGCCCAGCACTGCCGTGCCGACTTCTACGCCGAAGGCCACGGCTGGATCCCGGTCGACCCGGCGGACGTGCGCAAGGTCATGCTGGAAGAACAGGCAGGCGGCCTGGCACTGACGGACCCCAAGGTGCGCGCCGCGCGCGCCATGTTGTTCGGCGCCTGGGAGATGAACTGGATCGCCTACAACCACGGCCACGACGTGCCGCTGGCCGGCAGCCAGTTGCCGCCCGCCGGCTTCTTGATGTACCCGCAAGGCGAAACCACCGAAGGCCGGCTCGACAGCCTGGACCCGGCCACGTTCAAGTACCAGATCCGCTCGGAAAAGGTCACGGCCTGAACGGAGCCTGCAAGGTGCGCAGAAGAACCTGGCTCGCCGCAGTCACAGCGACGATGCTCGCGGCCTCAGCCCGCGCCGCCATCGTGCTTGGCAAGCTGATGCCCTGGGGCCAGCGCGCCACGCCGGCGCTGCAGGCCAAGGCCCTGGAAGACGGCCGCGCGGTATCGCTCACCGAGTTCAGCGGCCAGGTCGTGCTGCTGAACTTCTGGGCCACCTTCTGCGAGCCCTGCGAGCGCGAGATGCCGGCCCTGAACCGGCTGCTGCTGAAGTACGGCGCCCAGGGCCTGAAGGTCATCGGCGTCAACTGCGGCGAGATGCCGCAGCGCGTGCGCGAGTTCCTCGACGAGCGCGTCATCTTCGACGGCCTGCCGCTGCTGGACCGCAGCCAGGCCCAGCTCAAGGCCTGGGGCATCCCCGCACTGCCCGCCAGCGTGCTGATCGACCGCCAGGGCCGCGCCCAGGCCTGGCATGTGGGCGAGTTGAACTGGGATGCGCCCGAGGTGCAGCAGGCCGTGAAGGACCTGCTGGCGCAGCGTTGAAAGCGGTCCTGGCGGAAAGCAGCCGGAGTCGAACCGACCAGGGAGCGGCTGACGCCCCCTACCGGGTTTGAAGCCCGGGCCCACCACCGGGTGAGTGTGCCTTCCGTGTTGCGACCCGGCGCTCAGCCGGGGTGCGCCGGGGATTGTAGGAGCGGGGCTTCAGCCTCGGCGCGCAGCACGTGGGCGTCACGCACGCGGCGCGTCACGCCGCTGCGGTCGAAATATTCGAGGATCTGGATCGCGCGCTTGCGGCCCAGGCCGGTTGCGTCGCGGAAGGCGTGCGCCTGGACTTCGCCGCGCGAGGCCTGTTGCGACAGGGCGGCCAGCAAGGCCTGCAGGCGGGCCAGCGTTGCCTGCGGATAGAACAGGTCGCGCACCACCTGGCCGAGTTCGCCGGCCCGCGCCAGTTTGCGCAACAGCGCCCGCGTGGCATCTTCGCCCAGGCCATGCGCCTTGGCCAGGTCGCGCACCCACGGCGGGTCGAAGCCACCGGCCAGCAGCAGCGGCAGCAGGCGCTCGGCCGTCGCGCGCTCTGCGGGCGTGATGCTCACGCCCTGACCAGGCAGGTGCAGGCTGGCGCCGCTGCGTTCGATCGCACTTTCGGCCAACAGCGCCTGGTGCAGGCCGTGCCACAACACGTCATGCGCAGTCTGCAGCAGCCCCGGCAGCGCCATGCGGCGCAGGCGTGCGGCGTTGGGCCCGGGCTCGTCCGGCGCGCGTTCATGGTGGCGCGCCAGCGCCTGCAGCACCTGCTCGCGCAAGGCTTGCCAGCGCGGCTCGGCAATCAGCCAACCATCGCCCTCGCCGGCAGGTAAATGGCGAATGTCGACCGCAACGAGCGGATCCGGTTCGCGGCCCATCAACAGGGTCAGCAAGCGGCGACTCAAGCCCTGCAGCGCCTGGCGGATCAGCGGCGCAGGTTCGCCCGACGCAACCAACTGCTCAAGCGCTGCAAGCCAGGCCAGGCGCTCGGCGCTGCGGCGGCGGCGCTCGGGTGCAAACGGGTCCAGCACCTGGCCGCCGCCCAGCGTACGGCTGGCCTGGGCGTTGCGCAGGATGAAGTGGTCGCCGGGCAGCGCAAACACTGGTGCGTCGACCACCAGCTGAGCCAAGGCTTCCGCGCCGGGCTGCAAGGCATCGCCCTGCAGCGGCACCAGGTGGGCCACGTGATGCGCGGTGCCCAGGTGCACGTGCACGGTGGCCCACTGGCCCAGCGCTGGCGCATCGGGCAGCAGCCGCACGCGCAGGTCCAGCCGTTGCGCGGCCTGCAGCACACGCGCATCGGCGATCCAGTCGCCGCGCGAGATGGCTTCCTTGGCGATGCCGGCCAGGTTCAGCGCGCATCGCTGTCCCGCCTGGCCCACTTCGGCCGCGCGGTTCTGCGCATGCAGGCTGCGCACGCGCACCGCCTGGCCAGTGGCCGAATGCTGCAGTATGTCGCCCACGCGCACCTGGCCGCTGAACACCGTGCCGGTGACCACCGTGCCCTGGCCGGCCAGTGTGAAGACGCGGTCCACGGCGATGCGAAAAAGACCGGCGCTGCCCTGCCCTTGCCAGGCCGCCGCGGCGGCTTCGAGGTGCTGGCGCAGCGCGGCCACGCCAGGGTCGCCGGGCTGATTCGCGGCGGTCTCGAACACTGCCGCGTCGGCCAGCAGCGTGCCGGCCAGCAAGGCCTGGATTTCGCCCTTGGCTGCGGCCAGGCGCGCAGCATCCACGCGGTCGACCTTGGTCAGCGCCACGCTGCCCTGGCGCACGCCCAGCAGGCCGAGGATGGCCAGGTGTTCGCGGGTCTGCGGCATCACGCCGTCGTCGGCCGCCACCACCAGCAGCGCATGGTCCACGCCCACCGCGCCAGCGGCCATGGTGTGCACGAATTTCTCGTGACCGGGCACGTCGATGAAGCCCAGCACTTCGCCGTTGGCCGTGGGCGAGTACGCGTAGCCCAGCTCGATGGAAATGCCGCGCTGCTTTTCCTCGGGCAGCCGGTCGGTGTCCACGCCGGTGAGCGCGCGCACCAGCGTGGTCTTGCCGTGGTCGATGTGGCCGGCGGTGCCGACGATCATGCGGCCAGCGCCTCTGCGAGCTGCGGCATTTGCGCAATGAACTCGGCTTCGTCGTGCGCCTCCAGGCAGCGCAGGTCCAGCCACAGCGACTGGTCCGCCGTGCGACCGATGACGGGCCGCGGCAGGCTGCGCAACGCAGCTTCCAGCCGGGCCAGTTGCCGACCGGCACGGGCGGCTTGCGCAGGCCGCAGCACAAAGCCGCTGCTGGGCAGCGTGTCCACCGGCAAGGCGCCGCTGCCGATCTGGCTGAACATGGGCTGCACGCTGGCCACGAACGACGCGCCCAAAGCGGCCTGCAGCGCCGGCAGCAAGGCCTCGGCGCGCTCGCGGATCTGCGGTTGCGCGCGGGTGAACAGGCGCAGCGTGGTCAGGCGCTCGGCCAGGCGCTCGGGCGACTGGTAGAGCCGCAGCACCGGCTCCAGCGCGGCCAGCGTGAGCTTGCCCACGCGGAGTGCACGCTTGAGCGGGTGCTTCTTGATCTTCGCGATCAGGTCCTTGCGGCCGACGATCAGGCCCGCCTGCGGACCACCCAGCAGCTTGTCGCCGCTGAAGGTGACGAGGTCGGCGCCCGCGGCAACCGTCTCGCGCACCGTGGCCTCGCGCGGCAGGCCGTGGCGGGACAGGTCAACCAGCGTGCCGCTGCCCAGGTCCACCACCAAGGGCAGCGACCTGGCATGCGCAATGGCGGCCACCTCGGCCTCGCCCACGCTCTTGGTGAAGCCGGTGACTGCATAGTTGCTGCAATGCACCTTCATCAGCAACGCAGTGCGCGGGCCGACGGCTTCGTCGTAGTCCTTGGCATGGGTGCGGTTGGTCGTGCCGACCTCGCGCAGCTTCGCGCCAGCGCGGGCCATGATGTCCGGGATGCGGAAGGCGCCGCCAATCTCGACCAGCTCGCCGCGCGAGACGATCACTTCCTTCTTGGCCGCCAGCGCGCTGAGCGTGAGCAGCACCGCGGCGGCGTTGTTGTTGACCACCGTGGCGGCTTCGGCGCCAGTCAGTTCGCAGAGCAGGTCGTTGACCAGGTCGTCGCGGTCGCCGCGGCCACCAGTGGCGAGGTCGAATTCGAGGTTGGCCGGCGTGGTCAGCGCTCGCATCACGGCCTGCACTGCAACGTCGGGCAGCAGCGCGCGGCCGAGGTTGGTGTGCAGCACGGTGCCGGTGAGGTTGAAGACGCTGCGCAGGCGCGGCGCGGCGCGGGCAGCGAGGCGGGTCGCCACATCCTGCGCCAGCGTGGGCATGGCCGCGGCCTCGGGCGCCAGCGTGCCGGCCAGGGCCTGGCTGCGCAGTGCGTCCAGCGCGGCGCGCACGGTGTCGGTCAGCAGCGTCAGACCGTGCTCGGCCTTCAGCGCAGCCAGCTCGGGCGCGGCCAGCACGCGATCGACCGCGGGCAGCCGCGCGGCCGAGATCGCACCCTGAGCTGTTGCCGACGCCTCGCCGCTCATTCGTCCGCTTCCGCCGCCAGCGCCAGCAAGGGGTTGGCGCTGGCGCGAGCGTAGTCGGTCTCGCCCATCAGCAGGTCCAGCGTGAGGCTGGCCAGGTCGTCGGCCAGCGGCTCGGCGTACGGATCTTTTTCCTGGTTGACCAGCTTGCGGTAGCTGTAGCAGTGCTCGCAGGTCTCGGCCACGACCACCTCGCCCGCGCCCTCCACGCTTTGGTAGCGGATGCCTTTGGTCGACTCGCAGTTGCTGCACTTCACGCGCACCAGGTGCCACTCGGTGGCGCACAGGCCGCAGTGCAGGTAGCGGTGGCCGCCAGCCTCGCCGCCAATGCGCAGCACGCTGGCAACCGGCGGCAGGCCGCAGTGCGGGCAAACGGTGGCCGGCTCGACCATGGGCAGCGCGCGCGCATCGAGCCGGCTCGCACGGTCGGCATAGGCCACCTGCAAGGCGGCCACCAGCAGCGGCTGGGCGGTGCGGGCGAGCAAGGTGTCAGGCGGTGTGCCTTCCTGCATGCCGTGCAGCACCTGCAATGCAAAGGCTTCCAGCATGTCAGGCGCGGTGTCCTGCAGCTCTTGTGCAAGCAAGGCCAATGCAGGCGGCAGGCCGGCGCTGGGCGGCGCGTTGGCCAGCACGCTGAGCATTTCGTCCAGCGCGGTCAGCCAGGCCGGATCCAGATGATCGGCGGCGGGGAGTACGGGCATCGCGTGGGTGACGGCCCGGGCGAGCAGTGCGGGGTCGACCGGCGCGGTTTCAATTTCGCGCGCGGCGAGGGCCTGGGCGTCGGCCAGCAGCGCGACAAAGCGCAGGTAGTCGGCGATCGGGTGGCCGTCCGCCGCAAGCTGGCGCCAGCGGGCAGCGCGCTCGGCGAACAGCGTGGCCGGCTGCGGCAGGCGGATGCGGGGAAAGTCGATGCGGTCCAGCGCCTCGATCTCGCCGGGTTGCAGGATGCGTTGCACGTGCAGGTCCTTCAGAAATGAAAAAGCCGCCGGCGCGCTGGCTCGGCGGCTGGCAGGGCGAGCCCTGGCTCAGCGATTGTCGCCGGTCATCTTGCGGTACCAGCCGCGGTGGTGCTGCCTGGCCCACGCGCGGGTGACCGTGCCGTAGAGCATGGCCCGGATGGTGCCACGGGTCCAGATGGCTGCGTAGATGTGCAGCACGATCAGCCCCATCATCCACACGGCGGCAACCGCGTGCAGCAGCGACGCGGCGCGCACCAGGTCGACTGGCAGATTGAACCAGGCACGCCACATCAGCACACCGGTGGGCAGCAGGATGACCATGCCCACCACCAGGCCCCAGAACAGCACTTTCTGGCCGCCGTTGTACTTGCCCTGCTCGGGCATGTCGTGGTCGTCGCCCTCGACCATCTTCTGCACGTTCTTCAGCCATTCGACATCACGCTGCTCGATCACGTTGAGCCGCCAGAAGCGCAGCGCCATGATCAGGAAGAACAGCATCATCACCAGCCCGATGTACGGATGCAGGATGCGCGCCCATGGGCCGCCCCCGAAAAGCTGGGTCAGCGGGAAAAACGCCGGGTGGAAAAAGGCCAGGCCGGAGAGCGCCAGCAGGATGAAGCAGATGCCGACGATCCAGTGGTTGGCACGCTCCGAGGCGGTGTAGCGCTGCAGGTCGCGGGGGTTGCGTCTCATGGCCGGCCTTCCGGGTTGGCGTCATGCTCGAACTGGCGGTCGCGTGCCAGCGCTTCCTGGTCCTCCCGTTCCATATCGTCTTCCAGTTCCTTGGAGACCTCGTTCGGGCCTTTGGTGATGTAGTGGAAGAGGCTGCCCAGCGCCGCGGTGCCCAGTGCGACCAGCGCCAGCGGCTTGGCCAGGCCTTTCCACAGCGACACCATCGGACTGATCTTCGGCTCGTTCGGCAGGCCGGCGTAGAGCGAAGGCTGGTCCGCGTGGTGCAGCACGTACATCACGTGGGTGCCGCCCACGCCAGCCGGATCGTAGAGACCAGCATGCTCGAAGCCACGCTCCTTCAGGTCTTCCACCCGCTCGGCCGCCTGGTCTTTCATGGCCTGCTTGGTGCCGAACATGATGGCCCCGGTCGGGCAGGTCTTCACGCAGGCGGGCTCCATGCCCACGGCCACGCGGTCAGAGCACAGCGTGCACTTGTAGGCCTTGTTGTCCTTCTTGGAGATGCGCGGCACATCGAACGGGCAGCCAGTCACGCAGTAGCCGCAGCCAATGCAGTTTTCCTCGTGGAAATCGACGATGCCGTTGCTGTACTGGATGATGGCGCCGGGCGACGGACAGGCCTTCAGGCAGCCCGGGTCGGCACAGTGCATGCAGCCGTCCTTGCGGATCAGCCACTCCAGGTTGCCGCTCTGCTCGTTCTCGTACTCGGTGAACTTCATCACCGTCCACGCGTTTTCGGTCAGATTGATCGGGTTGTCGTAGACACCCAGCGAGGTGCCCGGCTCCTGGCGGAGGTCGTTCCACTCCATGCAGGCGGTCTGGCAGGCCTTGCAGCCGATGCACTTGGAGACGTCGATCAGCTTGGCAACCTCGCCAGAGGCGGGGGCGCGCGCACTGGGCGAAGGGGTGGTGGTGGCCGAGCGAGCTTTGATGTCGAGAGATTGCAGTGACATGGGCGCTCCTCAAGCGGCGATCTTCTCGACCTTCACGAGGAAGGTCTTGAACTCGGGCGTGTTGGTGTTGCCGTCACCCACGAAAGGCGTCAGCGTGTTGGCCAGGAAGCCGGGCTTGGTCACGCCCTTGAAGCCCCAGTGGATCGGAATGCCCACGTGGTGCACCGTCTTGCCCTCGATCTGCATCGGCTTGATGCGCTTGGTGACAACCGCCACCGCCTTGATGTAGCCGCGCTTGGACGAGACCTTGATGCGGTCACCAGCCACCACGCCGATGCTTTGCGCCAGCGCCTCGCCGATCTCGACGATCTGCTCGGGCTGGGTGATGGCATTCAGCAGCGCGTGCTTGGTCCAGTAGTGGAAGTGCTCTGTGAGGCGGTAGGTGGTGCCCACGTGCGGGAAGTCCGCGGCCTTGCCAAAGGTCTCCCACACCGACTTGAAGACCCGGGCCGCCGGCGAGCTGGTGACCTTCGGGTGCTTCGGGTGCATGGGGTTGTAGCCCAGCGGCGTGTCGAAGGGTTCGTAGTGCTCGGGGAACGGGCCTTCGGCCATGCCCTTCCTCGCGAAGAAGCGGGCCACACCTTCTGGGTTCATGATGAACGGTCCAGCGCCCGTCTCGGGTGCCAGCGTGGCGCCCATGTCCGGCACGTCCGCCCCGGTCCAGGCGCTGCCGCTCCAGCTCACCAACTTGCGCTTGGGGTTGAAGGGCTTGCCGGCCTCGTCGCAGGAAGCGCGGTTGTAGAGGATGCGGCGGTTCGCCGGCCAGGCCCAGGCCCAGTTCAGCGTGTTGCCAATGCCGGTCGGGTCGCTGTTGTCGCGCCGGGCCATCTGGTTGCCGGCGGTCGTCCAGCAGCCGGTGAAGATCCAGCAACCGCTCATGGTCGAGCCGTCGTCCTTCAGTTCACCAAAGCCAGCCAGTTGCTCACCCGCCTTGCGCGTGACCTTGGTGGCGTCCTTGGGGTCGACCTGGTCGGCCAGCGCCCGGCCGTTGTACTCCTTGGCCACTTCCTCGGGTGTCGGCTCCTCGGCGTTGGCATACGGCCACCAGAGCTTCTGCATCGGATCCGGGAAGGTGCCGCCTTCCTTGGCGTAGAGTTCCCTGATGCGCAGGAACAGGCCGGCCATGATGCGCAGGTCGGTGCGCGCCTCGCCCGGCGGCTCGGCCGCCTTCCAGTGCCACTGCAGCACCCGCGAGCTGCTGACCACCGAGCCTTCTTCCTCGGCAAAGCAGGTGGTGGGCAGGCGAAAGACCGTCGTCTGGATCTTCTTCGGATCCACGTCGTTGTGCTCGCCGTAGTTCTTCCAGAACTCGGAGGTTTCGGTGGCCAGCGGGTCCATGATGACCAGGAACTTCAGCTTGGCCAGGCCGTCGCGCACACGGTCCTTGTTCGACAGCGCGGCCAGCGGGTTGAAGCCCTGGGCAATGTAGCCGTTGACCTTGCCCTGGTTCATCAGCTCGAAGATCTGCAGCATGTCGTACTGCTTGTCGAGCTTGGGCAGGTAGTCGTAGGCCCAGTTGTTCTCGGCCGTGGCGGCCGGGCCGTACCAGGCCTTCATCAGGCTGACGTGGAACTTCGGATAGTTCTGCCAGTAGCTCATCTGGCCGGCGCGCAGCGGCTTCTGCGTGCGGCTGTCGATGTACTTCTGGTAGTCCTGCTCGGACTGCAGCGGCAGCGTCATGTAGCCCGGCAGGCTGTTGGACAGCAGGCCCAGGTCGGTCAGGCCCTGGATGTTGGAGTGGCCACGCAGCGCGTTCATGCCCCCCCCCGCCACGCCGATGTTGCCCAGCAGCAGCTGCACCATCGCGCCGGTGCGCAGGATCTGCGCGCCGATGGAATGCTGTGTCCAGCCCAGCGCGTACATGATGGTCGCCGCGCGGCCCGGCACTGCCGTGGAGGCGAGCTTCTCGCACACGTGCAGGAACTTCGCCTTGGGCGTGCCGCAGATGCTTTCCACCTTCTCGGGCGTGTAGCGGCTGTAGTGCGCCTTCATCAGCTGGAAGACGCAGCGCGGGTGCTGCAGCGTGGCGTCGGTCTTCACAAAGCCGTCGGCACCCAGCTCGTAGTCCCAGCTGGCCTTGTCGTAAGTGCGCTTTTCCTCGTTGTAGCCGGAATAAAGGCCGTCGGCGAAGCTGAAGTCCTCGCGCACGATGAAGCTGAAGTCGGTGTACGCCTTGACGTACTCGTGGTGGATCTTGTCGTTGCTCAGCAGGTAGTTGATGACGCCGCCGAGGAAGGCGATGTCGGAGCCCGAACGGATGGGCGCGTAGAAGTCCGCCACCGACGCGGAGCGGTTGAAGCGCGGGTCCACCACCATGAAGTGCGCCTTGTTGTGCGCCTTCGCTTCGGTGACCCACTTGAATCCACAGGGGTGCGCTTCTGCGGCATTGCCGCCCATCACCAGGATGACATCAGCGTTCTTGATGTCCACCCAGTGATTCGTCATCGCGCCGCGGCCAAACGTCGGGGCAAGACCTGCCACCGTCGGGCCGTGTCAGACACGGGCTTGGTTGTCGAATGCGAGCAGGCCCCAGGAGCGGGCAATCTTGTGGGTGATGTAGCCGGCTTCGTTGCTGGAGGCCGAAGCCGCCAGCATGCCGGTGGTGAGCCAGCGGTTGACGGTCAGGCCGTCGTCCGTCTTCTGCACGAAGTTGGCGTCGCGGTCGGCCTTCATCAGCTTGGCGATGCGCTCATTGGCCTCGTCCCAGCTGAT
Source organism: Ideonella azotifigens (assembly GCF_021043325.1). Lineage (NCBI taxonomy): Bacteria > Pseudomonadati > Pseudomonadota > Betaproteobacteria > Burkholderiales > Sphaerotilaceae > Ideonella > Ideonella azotifigens. The sequence goes on along the minus strand of NZ_JAJNKD010000020.1, from coordinate 21,152 downwards.
GCGCTTCCATTCGTCGCTGCCAGGCTCGCGCACTTCCGGGTGCAGCAGCCGGTTCGGGCTGTTGATGATGTCCAGCAGGCTGGCGCCCTTGGGGCACAGCGTGCCGCGGTTGACCGGATGGTCCGGGTCGCCCTCGACGTGGATCACCGAACGCTTGGCGTTCTTCGCGCCGTCGCCCAGCGAATGCATCAGGATGCCGCAACCGACCGAGCAGTAGGTGCAGGTCTGGCGCGTGACCGTGGTCGCGGCGAGCTTGTACTGGCGCACCTCCGCCAGCGCCGTCGCCGGGGAGAACCCCAGCAAGGCCAGGCTTGAGCCTGCCAGGGTGGAGCCAGTCACTCTCATGAACTGGCGACGTGAGACTTGCACGTGAAGCTCCTCGCAAAAAAGCACGAAGTGCAACCGCTCGAAGCCCTGGAACGCACCTGGGTTCAGCCTGGGAGCGGGTCGCGAGAAAATTCTATGCCTATGGGGGCATCCAGGTTGCGGGGTTTCACGGATGTCCCAGCGTCCAAGGCGGGCATGTTCACGCCCATGCGGGCTGCCTCGGGCAAGCGGCAAGACACTTGCGCTCAGAAATCCAAGGTCCAGGTCTCGCCCACCAGGTCATGGCCAAAGCTGTGGTGCGCCTCGCTGGCGACGAACCGATAGCCAGCCTTGCTGTAGATGCGCTTGGCAACGGTGAGATTGCTGTTAGTCCAGAGCCGGATGGAGCGGTAGCCGACGTCACGCGCGAACTGGCTGCACTCGGCGACCAGCCGCTCACCCAGGCCCAGCCCGCGGGCGGAAGGCTCGACCAGCAGCAGCCGCAACTGGGCCACGCCCTCGATCGGCTGCCCGCTGGCTTCGTCCCGCGCCTGCACCAGGCACACGCTGCCGATGTTCACGCCATCGCGCTCGGCGATCCAGCAAGCCTCGCGGCGCGCATCGAAGCGCTCGATGAAATCCGCCGCGATGCGCGCGACCATGGCCTCGAAGCCAATGTCCCATTGGTACTCGCGGGCATAGAGCGCACCATGCCGCGAGACCACCCAGCCCATGTCGCCGGGTCGATGCGGTCGCAGGACGAAGCTGTTTTTCGCCGGCTTGCTGCCTGGCTCCTCCAGCATGTCTCGCACGCGCTGGAAGGCCTGCAGCAACTCGCCCTGTTGTGCATCGCTGAGCCGGTCCAGCAGCTCACTCACCTGAGCCTGTGAGCGCTGCTCCAGCGGCGCCAGCGCCAGGCGGCCGGCGGCGGTGAGCTGCAGCAAGGACTGCCGCCCGTCCGCCTCGCTGCGGTTGGCCTCCACCAGCCCGCGCTCCTTCAGAGAGCGCAGCAATCGGCTCAAGTAGCCCACATCCAGATCCAGCAGGCGGCCCAGCGCCGTGCCGGTGATGCCGGCGCCTTCCTGCAGGTGCGCCAGCTCCCACAGCACGCGGGACTCGGTGAGGTTGAAGTCCGAGTCCAGCAAGCCTTCGTTGAGCACGCCGATGCGACGGGTGTAGAAACGGTTGAAGCCGCGCACGGCTTCGATTCGGTCAGGCGAAGTCATGGCCGAAGGATACGAAAATTGATTGCTTTTGGCAATCAATTGCTTGCTGGATTGTCAATTGGCAACGACGGCGGCGCAACACGCCTGCAGCGAGCCCATCACCGACGTCAACAGTCCGCCAAACCTACAAACCCTGTTGGCAACGCCTGACACCGAGGCTGGTGGGTGGGGCGTACCTTCTGGTTCATCCGGTTCCGACCGGTTGCCCCTTTTCCTCCCCACCGCGCAGGCCCTGCGCGGACTCTCAAGGAGTTCCCCATGAAGATGAACAAGACGCTTCTCTCCGTTGTAACCGCTGCTGCAGTCGCTGGTGCCCTGTCGATGGCCTACGCCCAATCCGAGCCGAACCTGCCGGTCCAGCCGGACACGCCGACCGCCGTGGAACCGCACGCCACCCAGGTGGCCACGCCCATGGTCCCGCCGCCTGGCGATTTCACCGGCTCGCAGAGCAGCGGCACCACGACCACCACGGTCGAAGCGCCTCAGCCCGTGGTGACGGTCACTCCGCCCGCCACCGTTGCCTATACCGCGCCGGCACCCGCCCCGGCCGCGCCGGCACCCGAAACCAGCCCACCGGTCGACAACAGCGCGCCTGCGCCCATCGACAACACGCCGACGACCATGCCCGCGCCGCAAGCTGACCGCAACTAAGCTCATGCCTTCAGCGCCACCAGGCGCTGGGGTGAGAGGAAGAGCCGCCCGAGAGGCGGCTCTTCCTTTTGTGGGCCGCGCTGCGTCGTTCTACGGGCACCGCTGGGGCTGCAGCCAAAACCTCTGTGCGATGATCGCCAGCCGCTTCTTCGCGGCCCGGCCGCTGCGCCTTCCGCGCGCCTGATCCCCGCCCACCCCATGATTGACGAGACCGAGACCGCAGCCAGCCCGCGGCCTGCGCCAGCTTCGCTGGAAGGCCACACGCCGATGATGGCGCAGTATTTCAGGCTCAAGGCCGACCACCCGGACACGCTGCTGTTCTACCGGATGGGGGACTTCTACGAGCTGTTCTACGACGATGCGCGCAAGGCCCACAGGCTGCTGGACATCACGCTGACGACACGCGGCCAGAGCGCAGGCCAGCCGGTCATCATGGCCGGCGTGCCGGTGCATTCGGTGGAGGGCTACCTGGCGCGGCTGCTGAAGCTGGGCGAATCGGTGGCGGTGGCCGAGCAGGTGGGCGACGTGGCCACGGCCAAGGGACCGGTGGAGCGCAAGGTGGTGCGCGTGGTGACCCCCGGCACGGTGACCGACAGCGAACTGCTGAACGACCGGGCCGACACGCTGCTGCTGGCCATCACCCGCCAGCGCCAGACCTGGGGCCTGGCCTGGCTGGGGCTGGCCAGCGGGCAGCTGGGCGTGACCGAGTGCGTGGAGCGCGAACTGCCGGGCTGGCTGGCACGGCTGGCACCGGCCGAGCTGCTGCTGGACCGCGAGAACGACGCACACCCCGCCCTGCAGGCCTGCCGCGCGGCACGCACCGCGCGCCCCTCCTGGCAGTTCGACAGCGCCTTGGGCCTGCGTAAGCTCTGCGAGCAGTTGAACGTGGGCAGCTTGGCTGGCTTCAACGCACAGGCGCTGGGCACGGCCCACGCGGCCGCAGCCGCGCTGCTGAGCTACGCCGAACACACCCAGGGCCGCGCACTGGCCCATGTACAGACGCTGACGGTGGAGCGCTGCAGCGAACTGCTGGAGCTGCCGCCGGCCACCCACCGCAACCTGGAGCTGACCGAGACGCTGCGCGGCGAGGCTGCACCCACGCTGCTGTCGCTGATCGACACCTGCCGCACCGGCATGGGCAGCCGCGCGCTGCGGCAGTGGATGACGCACCCGCTGCGCGACCGCGCGCTGGCCAGCGGCCGGCATGCGGCCATCGAGCAGATGCTGGCAGATGGCATTGACCGGCTGCGCGACGCGCTACGCGGCATCAGCGACGTGGAACGCATCACCTCCCGCGTGGCGCTGCGCCAGGCGCGGCCGCGCGAACTGTCGGGCCTGCGGCAGACGCTGGCGCAGCTGCCGGCGCTGCGCGAGCTGGCACCGCGTGGCACAGCGCTGCTGGACGCGCTGCATGCCGACCTGTCACCCGACCCTGCCGTGGGCCAGCTGCTGGCCCGCGCCGTGGCCGAGGAGCCGGCGGTGCTGCTGCGCGACGGCGGCGTGATCGCCACCGGTTTCGACGCCGAGCTGGACGAGCTGCGCGCCATTGGCCAGAACTGCGACGCCTTCCTGCTGGAGCTGGAGACGCGCGAGCGTGCGCGCACCGGCATCACCAACCTGCGGGTGCAGTTCAACCGGGTGCATGGCTTCTACATCGAGGTCACCAGCTCGGGCCTGGACCGGGTGCCGCTGGACTACCAGCGCCGGCAGACGCTGAAGAATGCCGAGCGCTTCATCACGCCCGAGCTGAAGACCTTCGAGGACAAGGCGCTCTCGGCGCAGGACCGGGCGCTGGCACGCGAGAAGTGGCTGTTCGAGCAGCTGCTGGACCAGCTTCAGCACTGGCTGCAGCCGCTGGCCGCGCTGGGCCGGGCCCTCGCCAGCCTGGACGCACTGGCGGCGCTGGCCGAACGCGCCACCACGCTGGACTGGTGCCGGCCGGAGTTCGTCTCGCATCCCTGCCTGGACATCGAGGCCGGCCGGCATCCCGTCGTGCAGGCGCGGCTGGCCGAGACCGGCGCGGGGGACTTCATCGCCAACGACTGCCGGCTGGACGCGCGCACCAAGCTGCAGATCATCACCGGCCCGAACATGGGCGGCAAGAGCACCTACATGCGCCAGGTGGCGCTGATCGTGCTGCTGGCGGCCATGGGCAGCTACGTGCCCGCACGGCGCTGCCGGCTGGGGCCGATCGACGCGATCCACACCCGCATTGGCGCCGCGGACGACCTGGCCAACGCCCAGTCCACCTTCATGATGGAAATGACCGAGGCGGCCGCCATCGTGCACGGCGCGACCGAGCATTCGCTGGTGCTGATGGACGAGATCGGCCGCGGCACCTCCACCTTCGACGGCCTGGCGCTGGCCTCGGCCATCGCCACGCAGCTGCACGACCGCAACAAGTCTTTCACGCTGTTTGCCACCCATTACTTCGAGCTGACCGAGTTCCCGCGCAAGCACGAGCGGGCGCTGAACCTGCACGTGAGCGCGGTCGAAAGCGGGGACGACATCGTCTTCCTTCACGCGATCGAGCCCGGCCCGGCCAGCCGCAGCTACGGCGTGCAGGTCGCCCGGCTGGCCGGCATGCCGCCCGCGCTGGTCCGCCAGGCGCGGCACACGCTGGAAGCGCTGGAAACCAACTCGCGCGCCGGTGACCCGCAAGTGGACTTGTTCGCCGCGCCGGCTGCCTCGCCGGTGCGCGAAGCCTCTGCCGTGGAGCAGGCAATGGCGGCGATCAACCCGGACGCGATGTCGCCCAAGGAAGCGCTGGACGCGCTGTACCGCCTGAAGCAGTTGCAGGCGCAGGGCCAGGGCTGAAACGCACGGCCTTCACCCGGCAGGAATCGCTCAACGCGGCTCGCGCACGTGGATGAGGTGCATCAATGAGGACACCGGCTTGTTGGCCTTGTCGCTCAACGCACCGTAGCGGTCGTAGACGGCGTTGAGTTCGCGGGCCAGCGCTTCGGTTTCCGCTTCGGTGAGCCAGAGGCGGCACCAGTAATAGAGGAAGTCGTCCGGCGGCTGGGCGTGGCCCTCGCGCGGCAGGATGGTGGTGAACAACCCCGCCGAAGGCGTGTGCGCCAGGCACAGCTCCAGGCTGGGCGCCTGGCGCACCAGCGAGCGCGACATGGCCGACAAGGCCTGGCCGTGCCAGCGCTGCGAGAAGTCCGCAAAGACGGCCTCGTAGCTTTCCATCGGCGCATGTTCGAGGCTGACGCGCACACGGTCCGCCACGCATCGGTAGAAAGTGACGCGGTGGCGCGCCCGCTTCTCCACGCGCTCGGGGCGGATCAGGCCGGCTTCGCTCAGACGCTTGATCCAGTAGCTCATCGCCGGCTTGGCAATGCCCAGCTCGGCCGCGGCGCCGGCCAGGTCCGCGCTGCGGCCCAGGAAGGGCTTCAGGTGCAGGCGCTTGTCCGGCAGCCAGAGGATCTCGACGGCGGCCGGCTCGGTGACCAACAGGTCGGCGGCCGGCGTCCAGCCGGGCACTTCGTCGGAGGGTGAAAGGCGCAACGCGGTGGGCTCACGGTTCAGTTTCAAGCATGTTATTTGAACGGTGCGCTGCCTAGCCTTGGCACCGCCGCCTCACCCGGGGTGGCGCGACTGATTCAGGGACGACAACGCCATGCACAACCGATCCGCCACTTTCTCCACAGCCCGCCGCCTGCAACGCATGGCCGCGCTGATGGCCCTTGCCTGCAGCCTCGCCGCCTGTGGCGGCGGCGGCAGCGACACCTCGGAGCCGACCAGCGGCCCGGCACCCGCGCCCAGCCCTTCGCCCTCGCCTGCCCCATCCCCCTCGCCTTCGCCAGCTCCCGCACCGGCACCCACGCCTGCCCCGGCACCGGCCCCTTCCGTCTCCGGACGGCTGTGGCACGAGGACTACGCGCTGGACTTCCGCGACGGCACGCAGATCGCTTCGCCCGATGGCGCACTGCCCTCGCAGGTCACCGCCGAACTGGACGCCTGGCCCTGGCCGGACGGCAGCCAGTACGCCACGATCGACTGGAACAGCTACGACGAATACACCACGCTGAAGGTGGTGGACACGGCCAGCGGCAACGTCCTCTACTCGGCCACGTCCAACCGCTACCTGCGTGTGGGCGCACCTTCTCCGGTCAACAAGTCCATGCTGCTGCTGTCGATTGCCGACGACGTCATTTCCCCGGAAGACTGGATCTTCGTGGACCTGAGCACCATGACGACGGTCAAGCAATTCCCGGCAAACGACTACATCAGCTGGTTGCCGGACGGGCGCTACCTGGCCGTCAGCGTCAGCGGGGCGATGCAGATCGGCCAGGTGGATGGCGGCGACACGCCTGCCGGGCAGTTGAGCTTGCCCCCCGGCCGCCAGGTGGGTGGCGTGTGGGTCAATCGGCAGGGCACGCAGATGGCGCTGCGGCTGGAGAACCCGAACACCACTGGCGGCGAGGCGGACATCTGGGTGGCCGGGATGGACGGCAGCAACCTGGGCCGGGTGACGCAGACCACGATGAGCTACTTCCCGAAATGGTCACCTGACGGCCGCACGCTGGCGTTCGACGTGGACACCGGCCACTTCTGCAACGGCGTGGGCTGCATGGGCAGCTGTGACCTGTGGTGGGTGCCGGTGGAGGCCCGCAACGTGGTCGCACTGCCCGCCAGCGGCGATGCGAACCGCTTCTACGTGAAGGACCGGGACGGTGAGCAGCAGATCCTGGGGTGCGAGCTGTTGGCCTGGACCGACTGATCCCGCGCCAAGCGCATGCTCGGCCGGGCAAAGTCCCGGCCAGCGTGGACAATCGCGGTTTCAGCGATTTCCCGGTCCGCGGGCAATTCCATGACTTACTGCGTCGGCATCCGGCTCAACGCCGGCCTCGTGTTCCTCTCGGACTCCCGCACCAATGCGGGCCTGGACGCGATCAGCACCTTCCGCAAGATGATCGTGTACGAGCAGCCCGGCGAGCGCTTCATGGTGCTGATGTCGGCCGGCAACCTGAGCATCTCGCAGTCGGTGCGGGAAATCCTGCAGGTCGAGAAGCTGGCCAACGGCGACGAAGAGCCGATCACGATCTGGAACGCCAAGAGCATGTTCGAGGCCACGCGCGTGCTGGGCAGCGCGGTGCGCCGGGTCTATGACCAGGACGGCCCTTCGCTGAAGGCCGCGGGCATCGATTTCAACTGCAGCATGATCTTCGGCGGCCAGATCGGCAACGAGGCGATGCGGCTGTTCCTGGTCTATTCGGCCGGCAACTTCATCGAGGCCACGCGCGAGACCTGCTTCTTCCAGATCGGCGAGAGCAAGTACGGCAAGCCCATCCTGGACCGGGTGCTGACGCCGGGCACGCCGCTGGACGAAGCGGCCAAGTGCGCACTGGTGTCAATGGATTCGACGCTGAAGTCCAACCTCTCGGTCGGCCTGCCGCTGGACCTGATGGTCTACGAGAAGGACAGCCTGCAGAGCAACCGCATCGCGGTGATTGACGACCACAACCCGTATTTCCGCATGATCCACAACACCTGGGGCCAACGGCTGCGCGAGGTGTTCGAGGGCATTGACGATCCGCACTGGGGCGGCGGCGACGCGGTGCATCCACTGCTGACACCCAGCCATCGCTACGAACCGATGCGCAAGATCCAGGGCCCCGACGAAAAAATCGTCTGATCCGGCATGGCTGACACGATCGTCTTTGCGCACGCCAATGGCTTTGGCGCCGGCACTTACCGGGTGCTGTTCGAGCGCTGGCGCGCGGCAGGTTTCGAGGTCAAGGCCCCCGAGCGCCTGGGCCATGACCCGAAATACCCGGTGGCGAGCAACTGGCGCGCACTGCGCGACGAATTGCTGGCGTTTGTCGAACGCGAAACCGAAGGCAGGGTCTTCCTGGTTGGCCATTCGCTGGGCGGCTTGCTGAGCCTGATGGCGGCCAGCCGCCGGCCCGAACTTGCGCGCGGCCTGCTGATGCTGGACTCGCCGGTGATCACCGGCTGGCGTGCCCACAGCCTGCAAATGGTCAAGCTGGGCGGCCTGCTGCCCAGCATTTCGCCCGGCAAGGTCTCGGTCAAGCGGCGCCATGAGTGGCCCAGCCGCGAGGCCGTGCATGCGCATTTCGCCGGCAAGCCGGTGTTTGCCCGCTGGGACCCGCGGGTGCTGGCCGACTACGTGGCCACCGGCTTTGTCGAGGCCGATGCGGCCGAGGCGGTGCGCGAAGAGGCCCGCATCGTGCTGGGCTTCAAGCGCGAGATCGAAACCCGCATCTACAACACGCTGCCGCATCACCTGGGGCTGGTGCTGCACAAGCATCCGCTGCAGTGTCCCGTGGGCTTCATTGCCGGCACCCAGTCAGCCGAAATGCGCCAGGGTGGCACCGAAGGCGCGCGGGCACTGGCCAAGCAGCGTTTCGTCTGGTTCGAAGGCACGCACCTGTACCCGATGGAGCGGCCGGACGACACGGCCGACGAAGTGCTGAAGCTGCTGCGCGGCATGTCCTGAACACGCGGCCCCGCCCGGCCGGGTAGGCCCCGGTATAATGCCGTTTTACCACCACAGCGTTCGTGCATCCCCGTGATGCGGCCTGTCTTCGGGCCCGCGGGCGAGACCGCGTACGCTGCAAGAAATGACCAAGTTCGTCTTCGTCACCGGCGGTGTGGTGTCTTCCCTGGGCAAGGGCATCGCATCGGCCTCTCTCGCAGCGATTCTTGAATCGCGCGGTCTCAAAGTCACCCTCATCAAGCTGGATCCATACCTGAATGTGGATCCGGGCACGATGTCGCCGTTCCAGCACGGCGAGGTGTTCGTCACCGACGATGGCGCGGAGACCGACCTGGACCTCGGCCACTACGAGCGCTTCATCACCACGCGCATGAAGCGCAGCAACAACTTCACCAGCGGCCAGATCTACAAGACGGTGCTGGAGAAGGAACGTCGCGGTGACTACCTCGGCAAGACGGTGCAGGTCATCCCGCACGTCACCAACGAGATCCAGGAGTACGTCAAGCGCGGCGCGGGCTTCGGCACGCCCGAAGCGGTCGACGTGGCCATCGTGGAAATCGGCGGCACGGTGGGCGACATCGAGTCGCTGCCCTTCCTCGAAGCGGTGCGTCAGCTCAGCCTGAAGATGGGCCCGACCAACACCGCATTCGTGCACCTCACCTACGTGCCTTACATCAAGGCTGCCGGCGAGTTGAAGACCAAGCCGACCCAGCACACGGTGCAGAAGCTGCGCGAGATCGGCATCCAGCCGGACGCGCTGCTGTGCCGCGCCGACCGCGAGGTGCCGGCCGAGGAGCGCGAGAAGATCTCGCTGTTCACCAACGTGGCCTCGCATGGGGTGATCTCGATGTGGGACGTGGACACCATCTACAAGGTGCCCCGCATGCTGCATGAGCAGGGCCTGGACGAGCTGATCTGCATGAAGCTGCAGCTGCTGACCCGCCCGGCCGACCTGCGCACCTGGGACAACCTGGTGCACGAGGTGGCGCATCCGAAGGGCGAAGTCACGATCGCGATGTGCGGCAAGTACACCGAGCTGTCGGACTCGTACAAGTCGCTCAACGAAGCGCTGCGCCACGCCGGCCTGCACAACCATGTGCGCGTGAAGATCGAATACGTGGACTCGGAAGAGCTGAACGACGCCAACGCCGCCGTGCAGCTCAGCGGCTTCGATGCCGTGCTGGTGCCTGGCGGCTTTGGCAAGCGCGGCGTGGAAGGCAAGATCGCCGCCGCCCGCTTCGCCCGCGAGCACAAGTTGCCGTACCTGGGCATCTGCCTGGGCATGCAGGTGGCCACCATCGAATACGCCCGCCACATGGTCGGCCTGACCGGCGCCAACTCGACCGAGTTCGAGCCCGACACGCCGCACCCGGTGATCGCGCTGATCGACGAATGGCAGGACGCCGACGGCTCGATCCAGAAGCGCGATGCCAACTCCGACCTGGGCGGCACGATGCGCCTGGGCGCGCAGAGTTCGGACGTCAAGCCAGGCACGCTGGCCCATGACATCTACGGTCCGGTGGTCACCGAGCGCCACCGCCACCGCTACGAGGCCAACGAGCACTACCTGGACCGCCTGCAGCAGGCCGGCCTGGTGATCTCGGCCATCACCCAGCGCGAGAAGCTGACCGAGATGGTCGAACTGCCGCGCACGGTGCATCCGTGGTTCGTCGGCGTGCAGTTCCACCCGGAATTCAAGTCCACGCCGTGGGACGGCCATCCGCTGTTCAAGGACTACATCAAGGCGGCGATCAGCCACCAGCAGCAAGCTGCTGCAGCGTCCGCCGCCACTGCCGAAAAGGGCACCGCATGAAACTCGCCGGATTCGAGGTCGGCCTCGACAAGCCGTTTTTCCTGATCGCCGGGACCTGCTCGATCGAAGGGCTGGAGTTGACCCTGGAAGTGGCCGGCCAGCTGAAGGAAGCCTGCACGGCGCTCGGCATTCCGCTGATCTACAAGGGCTCGTTCGACAAGGCCAACCGCTCGTCCGGCACCACCAAGCGCGGCGTCGGCATGGAGGCGGGACTCAAGATCCTCGACGAGGTGCGCCGCCAGACCGGCCTGCCGGTGCTGACCGACGTGCACGACGCGACGCAGGTGGCAGAGGTCGCCAGCGTCGTGGACGTGCTGCAGACCCCGGCCTTCCTGTGCCGCCAGACGGACTTCATCCGCGCGGTCGCGCAATCGGGCAAGCCGGTCAACATCAAGAAGGGCCAGTTCCTCGCGCCCTGGGACATGAAGAACGTCATCGACAAGGCCCGCGCCGCCGCGCGTGAGGTGGGCCTTTCCGAAGATCGCTTCCTGGCCTGCGAACGCGGCGTCAGCTTCGGCTACAACAATCTGGTGGCCGACATGACCAGCCTGGCCGAGATGCGCAATTCCGGCGCGCCGGTGGTGTTCGACGTGACCCACTCGGTGCAGAAGCCCGGCGGTCTTGGCGGCTCCAGCGGTGGTGCGCGCGAGATGGTGCCGGTGCTGGCGCGGGCCGGCGTGGGCGTGGGCGTCGCGGGCCTGTTCATGGAGACGCACCCGAACCCTGCCGAGGCCTTCAGCGACGGCCCCAACGCCGTGCCGCTCAAGCACATGAAGACGCTGCTGGCGCAACTGGTCGCTCTGGACAAGGTGATCAAGGCCCAGCCGTTGCTGGAGAACGACTTCAGCTGCTGAAGTCTCGCCCGCGGCGCAACAAGCTGATGTACGCGGGTAACCCGTTTCTGGCACCCTGCGCGCCGCAGAAGAATTTTCATTACGGAGAGAGCAATGAGTGCAATCGTTGACATCGTCGGCCGCGAAATCCTCGACAGCCGTGGCAACCCCACGGTCGAGTGCGACGTGCTGCTGGAATCGGGCGTGATGGGCCGCGCGGCCGTGCCTTCTGGCGCTTCGACTGGCTCGCGTGAAGCCATCGAGCTGCGCGACGGCGACAAGAGCCGCTACCTGGGCAAGGGTGTGCTGAAGGCCGTCCAGAACATCAACAACGACATCAGCGAAGCGGTGCTGGGCCTGGATGCCTCCGAGCAGGCCTTTCTGGACAAGACGCTGATCGACCTGGACGGCACCGACAACAAGAGCCGCCTGGGCGCCAACGCGATGCTGGCCGTCTCGATGGCCGTGGCACGTGCCGCAGCCGAAGAGTCCGGCCTGCCGCTGTACCGCTACTTCGGCGGCATGGGCGGCGTGCAGTTGCCGGTGCCAATGATGAACGTCATCAACGGTGGCGCGCACGCCAACAACAGCCTGGACCTGCAGGAGTTCATGATCATCCCGGTCGGCGCGCCCAGCTTCCGCGAAGCGCTGCGCTACGGTGCCGAGGTCTTCCACGCGCTGAAGAAGATCATCGATGCCAAGGGCATGAGCACCACGGTCGGCGACGAAGGCGGCTTTGCGCCCAGCCTGCCCAGCCACGAAGCCGCGATCCAGCTGATCCTGGAAGCCATCGACAAGGCCGGCTTCGAGGCCGGCACGCAGATCGCCATCGGCCTGGACTGCGCCGCCAGCGAGTTCTACAAGGACGGCAAGTACCACCTCGAAGGCGAAGGCCTGACGCTGACGGCCGCCGAGTGGACCGACATGATGGCCACCTGGGTCGACAAGTACCCCATCATCTCGATCGAAGACGGCATGGCCGAAGGCGACTGGGACGGCTGGAAGCACCTGACCGAGCGCCTGGGCAAGAAGGTCCAGATCGTGGGCGACGACCTGTTCGTCACCAACACCAAGATCCTGAAGGAAGGCATCGAGAAGGGCATTGCCAACTCGATCCTGATCAAGATCAACCAGATCGGCACGCTGACCGAGACCTTCGCCGCCATCGAGATGGCCAAGCGCGCGGGCTACACCGCAGTGATCAGCCACCGCTCGGGCGAGACCGAAGACAACACGATCTCCGACATCGCCGTGGGCCTGAACGCCGGCCAGATCAAGACCGGCTCGCTGAGCCGCAGCGACCGCATGTCCAAGTACAACCAGTTGCTGCGCATCGAGGAAGACCTGGGCGACGTGGCCGTGTACCCGGGCCGCGCCGCGTTCTACAACCTGCGCTGACCGCATGCCGGGCCTTTGCGCCCGGCGCCGCTCACCATCGCCGGGCCCTCGCCCGGCGTTTTCGTTTTGGGGTGCCAACAAGGGCTTGCGGCACAATCGCGACATGCGCGTGCTGCCCTTTGTCCTCGCCGCCTTGCTGGCGCTGGTGCAGGCCGAACTCTGGTTCGGCCGCGGCGGCGTGCCACATGTGATGAACCTGCGCAGCGAACTGGCCACGCAGCTGGCCGCCAACGACAAGGCGCGCGCCCAGAACGAGCGCCTCTCCGCCGAGGTCGCCGACCTGAAGAACGGGCTGGAAATGGTCGAGGAAAAGGCCAGGCTGGAACTGGGCATGGTCAAGCCGGATGAGTTGCTGGTGGTGATTTCCAGCAGCGCCGGCAGCACCGGAAATGCGGCGCCCAAGCCACCCGCGCCGCTCGCGCCAGCCACGGCCGCCCCCTCGCAACCCTGACGCCGATGCCGAACTGGATGTTCGCTGCCTTGCAGGCAGCCGTTGCCCTGTGGGCCACCCTGCTCGCGCCCGCCTTCACGCTGTGGGGCAGTCCTTTCACCTGGCTCGAACTGCTTGCCTGCGTGCTGGCCATCTGGATGGTGGCCTGCAACATGCGCGTGAACCCGCTGGGCTGGCCGCTGGCCATCGCCAGTTCGCTGCTCTATGCGGGGCTGTTTGCCGAGTACAAGCTGTATGGTGAAGCCAGCCTGCAGATCTTCTTTGTGCTGGTCGCAGGCTGGGGCTGGTGGCAATGGCTGAGCGGCCGTGGCGAGGATGGCGGTGCGCTGCGCGTGCATCGCCTGACCGGCCGGCAACGCGCTCTGGCCTTGCTGGCCACGCTGCTGGGCTGGCCATTGCTCGGCTTGTTGCTGCGCCGCTTCACCGACAGCGACGTGCCGTTCTGGGACGCGCTGCCCACCATCGCCAGCATCACCGGCCAGACCCTGCTGGGCCGCAAGCTGATCGAGAACTGGCCGGTGTGGATTGCGGTGAACCTGGTCAGCATGGGCTTGTTCGCAGTCAAGTCGCTCTGGCTGACGGTGCTGCTGTACGCGGTGTTCACCGTGATGGCGGCCGCGGGCTGGCAAGCCTGGCGCAGGCTGGAGGGCCGGGTCAGTGCCTGAGCAGCAGCAAACGGGGCGGGTCATTGCGCTGGTCGGCGCCGAGAGCACCGGCAAGAGCACGCTGGCCGCCGCGCTTGCACCCCGCGTGGCCGAACTGACCGGCTGGCCCTGCACCTGGGTGCCCGAATACCTGCGTGAATGGTGCGATGCACAGGGGCGCACGCCACGCGAGGCCGAGCAGGAAGCCATCGCCCTTGAACAAGCCAGGCGCATCGAACTGGCCGCTGCCACGCATGCCGTGGTGCTGGCCGACACCACGCCGCTGATGACGGCCGTCTACCACCGCCAGGTGTTCGGCAGCCAGGCATTGGATGCCATGGCGCTGGCCTGGCAGCGCCGCTGCGCGCTGACGCTGCTGACCGCGCTGGACCTGCCCTGGGAGCCGGACGGCCTGCAGCGCGACGGCCCGCAGGTACGCGCGCCAGTGGACAACCGGCTGCGCGAGCTGCTGGTGGGCGCCGGGCTGGCGTTTGCCGTGGTCAGCGGCAGTGGCCCGCGCCGGTTGGAGGCAGCCCTGGATGCGATGGTGCCGGTGCTGCGCCTGCGCCGCGCGCCGCGGACCGGGCTGCTGACGCGGCTGCAGGACCGCGACGCCGCGCAACCCGCCTGGCTGTGGGCCTGCGACAGCTGCGATCAACCGGACTGCGAGCACACCGCTTTCCAGCAGCGCATCCGCACGGCCGGCTCACTGCAGCGAAGCTGAGGCGGGCGGCTGGTCGCGGCCTGGCGTGAACATCTCACCCACGTCGACTGCGTCGAAATGGTATTGCTGGCCGCAGAAGTCGCAGGCGATCTCGATGTCGCCGCGCTCTTTCAGGATGCTTTCGGATTCTTCGCGGCCCAGGCCGGTGAGCATGTTGCGCACCCGTTCGCGCGAGCAACTGCAGCCGAAGCTGGGCGTGAGCGGCTCGAAGCGGCGCACTGATTCTTCCCAGAACAGCCGGCGCAGGATCGTGTCCGCTTCCAGCGTCAACAGCTCCTCGCGCGTCAGCGTCGCGGCCAGGTGGGCAATGCGGTTGAAGGCTTCCGACTGGCCGATCTGGTCCTCGTCGCCCGAGCCCCAGGGCGTGGCGCCCGGCCGCTCGCCGGCCAGGTTGCCCTCGCCTTTGGTCGGCAGCCGCTGGATCAGCAGGCCGGCAGCGACTTCGCCGTTGGCGGCCAGGATCAGGCGAGTGTCCAGCTGCTCGGACTGCAGCATGTAGTGCTCCAGCACCTCCGAGAGGTTTTGCAGCGGCCGGCGCTGGTCGTCGTGCAGCGGCACGATGCCCTGGTAGGGCTGCTGGCCGGGCAACCGGTCGGCGGGGTCCAGCGTGATCGCGCAGCGGCCCTGGCCGTGCAGGTTCAGCATGGCCTCGACACGGGCGCCGTCCGGCACCTCGCCGACGACCTTGGCCGTGGTGCGAAAGCTCAGGTCGGCCTTGGCCTCGGCCACTGCGAGCTTGACCGGACCGTCGCCCATGACCTGCAGGATCAGCGAGCCGTTGAACTTGATGTTGGCCTGCATCAGCGTGGCGGCAGCCGCCATCTCGCCCAGCAGTTCACGCACCGGCGGCGCGTAGTCGCCCGCAGCCTCACGGCGGCGCAGCACCTCTTGCCAGCTGTCGGTCAGCCGCACCAGCATGCCGCGCACGGGCAGGCCTTCAAACAGGAATTTATGGAGTTCGCTCATGGGATGGGTCCGCAGCCACGCAAACGGTGACCGCGTGTGCGGTCTGCGACGCTGCGCCTGGAAGACTGCCGATTTTACGAAGCTTGATACCAGCAGGCGCAGCCAAGGTCTTGCATCGGTTGGGCTGCATGCCGTCAGCCGCGGTAGCTCGCGAGCTCTTCTTCGGTGAAACCGGCTGCGCGCCGGGCGTCGAGGTTGAACGGGCCTTTCATGCGCGGCGCGCCATATTGCGCCGCGAGCTGCGAATAGGTGGCCACGGGTGCCAGGCAGCGCTGATCGCACAGCCAACGGTACCAGTGGTTGCCGGTGGCGACGTGACCGATCTCGTCGCGCAGGATGATGTCGATGATGGCGCCAGCCTTCAGGTCGCCTGCGCCGACCAGCTTGGCCTTGACCGCCGGCGAAGCGTCCAGCCCCCGCGCCTCCAGCGTGCGAGGCACCAGCGCGACGCGGGCCAGCAGGTCGCCCTTGGTCTTCTCGGCCATTTCCCACAAGGCGTTGTGCGCCGGGAAGTCGCCATAGCGGAAGCCCAGCGCCAGCAAATGGTCGCGCAGCAGCTGGAAATGCAGCGCCTCTTCGCGCGCCACCAGCAGCCACTGCCGGTAGAAGTCCGCCGGCATGCCGGCAAAGCGCCAGACGATGTCCAGCGCCAGGTTGATCGCATTGAACTCGATGTGGGCCAAGGCATGCAGCAGGCCCGCCCTGCCCTCCAGCGTGCCGACAGAACGATGCTTCAGTGCGGTGTGTGGCATCAGCTCGGGCTTGGGCGGGCGGCCGGGAATGCCGGCCGGTTCGACTAACACCTCGTCGGTGTCCAGCGCAGCCAACGGATCAAGCGCACGCGTGCCTTCGGCCTTGGCGTCAGGCGATGGGGTGAGCAGCAGCGCCAAGGCCTGCCGACGAAGGTTCTCCATGCGGCATGCTAACCAGCTTGGCGCCTCGACACCGGCCGGCGCCTCAGTCCAGCTTGACGGAGATGCCGGTGACGAACAGCGTGTCGCCCTTTTTCAGGCCGACGCCGGGATCGCTGTCATAGCGGTAGTTCAGCCCGGCGGTGAGGCTGAGCCTGGCGGTCATCGCAACGGCCAGGCCGGCGTCCAGCGTCGCGCGCGAGCCGCCGCCGGAATCCAGTGCAGGGTAGTACGAAAGCTTCTGGCGGAAGCTCGTGGTTTCAGTGAACTTATGGCTGGACTCTTCGCCCAGCACCAACTCGGCGCGACCGTAACGGACGCGCAGTTCGTCGTTGACGACAACAGGATCGAAATAGCGGTCTTGCGAATAGCCGATGCCCAGCGTCGCATCCCAGGTCAGGTCGTCGCGCTTGATCAAATGTCGGCCGACACCGCCGTGCACCGAGCCGCGCGCCTGGATGTTGGCAAATTCATCGCGCAGGAAATCGGCGCTGCCAAAGCCAAACCAGGCTGGCGTGAAATCCTGGTTATAGGCACCACCCAGGGACACGTTCTCTGCCGTGGTCTGGCCTTCCGAGCGGGACCACAAGGCCTTGCCGCCCAAGGTCAGCTTGCTTTCGTCGGTGGCCTGCACGGCCTCGCCATTCAGATTGACGCTGGCCGCACTGGTATTGCCAGACGAATAACTGGCGCCCGCGCCCAGGGCGTAGCGCATCTTGCCATCGGGCTTCACGGTGGCCTGGGCCAGCGCGACGCCTGGCAGGCCGAGCAGGCAGAGGGCGAGAACGGTCGTCGAACGTCGGTGTCGGGTAGCGTGGCATCGGGACATCGGTTCTCCTTGAAGCTGAAGGAAGTCAATTGCCGGGCGAAGACGACTGCCTGCAGGGAAGGCGGCGTGCGCCGAGCGCGTGTTGCCGGGATTGCGGCAATCCGCGTACCAAAGGCCGCCGGCTGGCTGTGCATTTCATCCCGCCGCGGCAATGTGTGCCCAGGTAACAAGGCACCGCCTCGGTGCGTGATTACCCCGTGCCGCCGTGGCGTAAATATTGCGTAACCCGGCCGTACACTGAAGGAACTAGTTTTTCCTTAGTTTTGCCCACTGTTTTGAGGACATCCATGGCTCAACAAGATACCCGTCGTTTCCTGAAGGCCGCCACCGCATTGGTGGCCGGCTTGGTGCTGGCTGCCTGCGGCAAGCAAGAGCCGCCGCCCGCGCCGGCCGAAACGGCGTCCGCCCCGGCTTCTGCGCCCGCCCCGGCGCCAGCCAAGGTCTACACGGTCGGCACCGACGCCGCTTATGCGCCGTTCGAGTTCCAGAACGAGAAGGGCGAGATCGTCGGCCTGTCGGTCGACCTGCTGAACGCAGTGGCAGAAAAAGGCGGCTTCCAGGTCAAGTTCGTCAACACCCCCTGGGAAGGCATCTTCAACGCGCTGGGCCAGGGTGACCGCGACCTGCTGATCTCGTCGATCACGATCACCGACGAGCGCAAGCAGACCATGGATTTCTCGGACCCGTATTTCGACGCGTTCCAGCTGATCGCGGTGAAGGAGTCGTCGAAGATCTCGAAGTTCGACGACCTGAAGAAGCTCAAGGTCGGCGTGCAGACCGGCACCACCGGTGACGAAGTGGTCACCAAGCTGCAAGGCAAGACCGCGACGACCATCAAGCGCTTCGAGTCGACCCCGCTGGCGCTGAAGGAACTGGAAGCCGGCGGCGTGGACGCAGTGGTGGCCGACAACGGCGTGGTGATCCACTACGTGGCCAACAACCCTGGCGCCAAGTTCAAGACCGTCTCCGACAAGGCTTTCGCGCCGGAGCAATACGGCATTGCGGTGAAGAAGGGCAACACCGAACTGCTTGGCATGATCAACAAGGGCCTGGCCGCCGTGAAGGCTGACGGCACCTACGCAGCGATCTACAAGAAGACCTTCGGCACCGAGCCGCCCGCCGCTGCCGCACCGGCTGCATCCGCCGCCTCGAACTGACGCGGAGCGCACGGCGTGGACTTGCGTTGGGAAATCCTGTCGGGCTACTGGCCGCTCTTCATGAGCGGTCTGTTGACCACCATCGAGCTGACCTTGGTGGCCATTGTGGTTGGCCTCCTGCTCGGCGTGGTGCTGGGCCTGATCAGCAGTTCACGCAGTGCGCCCCCACCGCAGTCCCCGCCCGCGCGGTGGCTGCTGGTGATCGTGCGTGGCATCACGACCGCCTACGTCACCTTCTTCCGCGGCACGCCGCTGTTCGTGCAGATCCTGCTGGTGCACTTCGCGGTGATGCCGGCCTTGATCCATCCGGACAACGGCTTGCTGCTGTCGGGCGACATGGCGAGGACCTTCCGCCAGGAGCACGGCGCGTTTTTCTCGGGCTGCGTCGCGCTCTCGCTCAATGCGGGCGCCTACATCTCCGAGATCTTCCGGGCCGGCATCCAGAGCATTCACCTGGGACAGACCCAGGCCGCCTGGAGCGTGGGGCTGTCGCACTCGCAGGCCATGCGCTTCGTGATCCTGCCGCAAGCCTTCCGTCGCATGGTGCCGGCGCTGGTAAATGAGGGTGTGACCCTGATCAAGGATTCGTCCCTGGTTTCGGCCATTGGCCTGGCCGAGCTGGCACTGGCAGCCCGCACGGTGGCGGGCGCATATTCGCGCTACTGGGAGCCATACCTCGCAATCTCGGCGATGTACCTGATCCTGACCCTGCTGCTCTCAACACTGGCCAAGCGGCTGGAAGCGCCCGCACACTTGCGCGGACGATGATTGCAAGTATTCTGAAAATATAAAGGCGGCGTTAAGCCGCTTTTTCTTTTGCCCTGTCAAAGCCCGAAGAAATAGCGCTTCAACCCCGCCAAAATCATTTCCACCGCCACCGCCGTCAACACCAGGCCCATCAGCTTTTCAACCGCCGAAACCACCGGCGTACCGAGGATTTTGCGAATGCGGTCGGCTGCCAGCATCACCGCGCCGCTGACCAGCATCGCCAGCGTCAGCGCCCCCACCCAGTGCCACATGCGCTCGGGCTGCCGCGAGGCCAGCAGCAGCACGGTGGCCATCGCTGACGGGCCTGCCAGCAGCGGCACCGCCAGCGGAAAGATCATCGGCTCACGCTGGCCCTCCGTGGCATAGATTTCCCCCCCTGAAGCGAAGATCATCCGGATGGCAATGATCAGCAGGATCACCCCGCCGGCGACCTCCAGCGAACGCTCCGACAGGTGCATCAGGCGCAGGAAGCCTTCGCCCGTGAACATGAAGACCAGCAATACCGAAAAGGCAATCGAGACTTCGCGAATCGCCACGACAGCGCGGCGCTCAGGGGACACGCTGCGCAACACCGAAATGAAGATCGGCAGGCTGCCAAAAGGGTCCAGCACCAGCAGGAGCAGGACAAAGGCCGAGATGAAAGTGTGGTCCATGGGTAGATTGTGGCGGCGTGCGTGATGTCGGCGCAGTCCTACGCAAGTTGCATCGCAACAACAGATTGAGCCCTGTTTGAGGGCGGCGCCAGGGTAAACCTTCAGGACGCACTTGTTCCAGCGATAAACTGCTTTTCACAGTGTTGTCATTCAGCACTTCAGAGTTTCGCTGCTCTGCTCGCGCAGACGTGAGGCTCCTTTGTTTACATTGACCAAGGGTCCTTCTCATGAAGAAATCTCTCGTTCTGACCGCGATCGCGGCCACCCTGGCGGCTCCCGCTGCGTTCGCACAAAGCTCGGTGACCATTTACGGTCGCCTGAACGTGGCTGCTGAAAGCCAGAAGATTGGCGATGGCGACCGCAACAATGTGATCCAGGATTACAACTCCCGCATCGGCTTCAAGGGCGAAGAAGATCTGGGCGGCGGCATGAAGGGCCTGTTCCTGATCGAGAGCGGCTTCGACGCCTCGACGGGCAAGAGCGGCTCCGCATTCTGGGGCCGTGAGTCCTGGGTCGGTCTGGCCACCCGTTTCGGTACGGTCAAGCTGGGCAACATGTCCGCCAGCGAGGCTTACTACGCCACTGCTGACTGGATCGGCATGCACAACCATGACACGGGCCCGACCGAAGACGCTTTCTACAGCGTCGTTGGCGCCGGCAGCGGCACCATCGCTTACGGCAACCTGAAGAATGCTGTTGCTTACTACACCCCGGTGGTCGCGGGCTTCGTGGGCCACGCCCAAGTCGCCGAAGCGACTGCGGGCAGCGAAGACAAGATCTACTCCGGCGCCGTCAACTACGACCGCGGTCCTCTGCACCTGGGTCTGGGCTACGAGCAGCACGGCGACGACAAGCAGACCGTGGGCCGTGCGGTCTACGAACTGGGCGCGTTCACCTTCGGCGGCTACTACGGCCAGGTCAGCGGTGACTCCAAGCACAACATCTGGCGTGTCTCGGGCATGTACACCCTGGGCAACAACGAACTGCACCTGAACTACGGTCAGGCCGGCAAGATCGACGGCGTGCCTGACAGCGGCGCCAACCAATGGACGGCTCAGTGGAACTACAACCTGAGCAAGCGCACCAAGGTGTACGCGTTCTACAGCAAGCTCAACAACGACGACAACGCTGCCTACCAAGCGTTCGCTGATGCTGGTTCACAAGGCCTGGGCCAGAACTTCAGCAGCTACGGTGCTGGCATCCGTCACAACTTCTGATGCTTCAGGCCTTCGGGCCTGGTTTCAGCAAAAGCCGACCTCAGGGTCGGCTTTTTTCAGGTTCTTCACCCAACTCCGGGGAAGGCGGCGCGGATTTTGAGGAAGAAATAGGCGTCGTCGCGGAAGCCGTAGGCCA